>CAIJTV010000385.1:0-3225 GCA_903823635.1 uncultured Planctomycetaceae bacterium | reverse complement strand
CTCGTACTTGAATTTCTTAACCGGAATTATCTCCTGCAGTGTGAGGGCGGTGTGTCGACAATGCCGGCGGGCCTGCGATAAAGTGGTTGTTGGAATTCAAGTGTCGTCGACAGGCGGTTGTGTTTTATGAAACTTACGCTCAAGATCATACTGCTGTTTCTGGTGGTTTCCTGCGGGCTGATCGGGGTCAGTGGGTATTTGTCCGTGCAGCGAGAAATCGCGTTCTTTGAAGAAGAAATGACGGCTCGCCACGGGCGACTGGTGGCCGCCGTCGAACCAATGCTGCTGGACGCATGGAGATCCGCCGGGCCAGGGGGACTTCTGAGGTTTGTTGCCAATATCGAAGGTGACGAACGTCAGGTCCGAATCCGCTGGGTCTGGCTGGATGCTTCTACCGACGATGTGGCAATTCCCGTCGCGCCGCGTGCTGCATTGGCGAAGATTCCGCTCGGCCAGCTAACCTCCATCGCCGTTCGCGCTGCAGATGGAGCGGGGCTGTACTGCTCCTATTTCCCGTTTGAACTCGGCGATGGCCGACGCGGTGCCCTGGAGATGGCCGAATCCCTGGCTCGCCGCGATCAATACACACGCATTACCATCCAGCGCACGGCCGCGTTGCTGGTTGCTATGTTGTTGGCTGCATTGTTACTCGTTGCGATTTTCGGGTTGAGATTGATTGGTCAGCCGCTGCAGGCCTTGTTGTTGAAGACTCAACAGATTGCCGAAGGTGACCTGCGAACTCCGGTGATTGTGCCCGGTTCCGACGAACTGGCGACACTGGCCACCGCACTGAATGACATGAGTGAAAAGCTTGATTCGTCGCAAAAAGCGATCCTGAAAGAATCGTCTCAGCGAATTGAAGCGATGGAGCAGCTTCGGCATGGCGATCGATTGAGAACGGTCGGTCGTCTTGCGTCCGGTTTGGCTCACGAACTCGGAACTCCTCTCAATGTCGTCAGTGGCCGCGCGGGATTAATTCTCGGAGGAAAACTGTCTGGCGAAGACGTTCTTCAGAGCGCTCAGACGATCAAATCCGAGGCGACTCGTATGGCAACGATTGTGCAACAGCTGCTGAACTTTGCTCGTCGATCTCCTCCGAATCGCGTTCCTTGTCAGCTGAATACTGTGATCGATCAAACGGTCAGCCTGATGGAATCGATGATCCGCAAAAAAAACGCGGTGGTTCAGGTTGAGCTGCAATCCACTGCGGATGTGACGGTTCGAGCGGACGCGGCTCAATTGCAGCAGGTGCTTTCCAATCTGTTGATGAACTCGATGCTTGCGAAAGATTCGCCCGTTCATATCCTGATCCGTGCCGAGCAGTGTTCCGGCACACACCCGGATTCGGCCGATCGACGACCGATGAAGTGCGTCAGGGTGTCGGTGATTGATGACGGTGATGGGATCTCGGAGGCCAACCTGCCGCATGTCTTTGAGCCGTTTTTTACGACACGTGATGTTGGTCAGGGAACAGGATTGGGGCTTTCCATCGTGCATGGAATTATTGCGGAACATGGCGGCTGGATGTCTGTGAAGAGCGAACCTGGAGCAGGAACAACGTTTGCCTTCTTTCTGCCGCTGGAGGAACAGTCGTGAGTGGTTCGGTTCTGGTCATTGACGATGAACGCAGCATGGTTGAACTGCTGCAAGCGGATCTCGCCCTTCGCGGCTTTAAGGTGATCGGTTTCACTTCGGCCGCGGAGGCTCTAGCGGCATTGCCGGCGAGCGACGTGCAGGTCGTCTTGACCGATCTCAACATGCCGGGGTTCAACGGGCTTCAGTTATGTGAACGTGTCGTGGCGAACCGGCCTGATATTCCAGTCGTGGTGATGACGGCCTTCGGCAGTATGGAAACCGCCATCGCAGCAATCCGTGCCGGAGCATGGGATTTTGTGACGAAGCCGGTGGAGATGGAACTGCTGGCCGTGGTGCTGGATCGAGCTATCAAACATCACAATTTGCAGGAAGAAGTCCGTCGACTGAGCGACAAGAATCCGGTCGCAGATCACTTTGAGGAACTGACTGGCTCGAGTCCGGTCATGCAGAAATTGTTCGATCAAATTCGCCGCATCGCACCGACATCAGCCAACGTCCTGATCATTGGTGAAAGCGGAACGGGCAAGGAACTCGTGGCGCGGGCGATCCATAAGAACAGCAGTCGCAGTGCCGGGCCTTTCGTCGCCATTAACTGCGCGGCGATTCCGGAAAATCTCCTGGAGAGCGAACTGTTCGGTCATGCCAAAGGCGCTTTCACTGATGCGCGGGCCGATCGGAAAGGACTGTTTCAACAGGCGCAGGGCGGAACAATTCTGCTGGACGAGATTGGCGATTTTCCGCTGGGGCTGCAGGCGAAACTCCTGCGAGCGATGGAACAACGCACCGTGCGGCCGGTCGGTGGCGATAAGGAGATTCCTTTCGACGCACGAATCCTCACAGCCACGAATCGAGATCTGGAGGCGGCCGTCGAAGAAGGCCGGTATCGGGAAGAGTTTTATTTTCGGATTAATGTCATTCAGCTGGACCTGCCCCCGCTGCGGGCTCGAGGAACCGATGTGTTGTTGATCGCTCGTCGGCTGCTGGATTCTTTTGCTCGCGAGATGAACAAACGCGTGACGGATTTCTTGCCATCTGTGGCCGAGCGACTCCTGAACTATGACTGGCCCGGGAATGTTCGTGAGCTGCGAAACGTCTTGGAACGTGCCGTTGCGTTGACGGAGTTTGAAAAGTTGATCGTGGATGATTTGCCCGAGCGAATCCGCAACTATCGCCAATCGACGTTTCGCATCGACACGTCCAATCCTGCCGAACTGCAAACTCTGGAAGCCGTTGAGCAGCAATATATCCGGCGAGTCATGGAGAGTGTGCAGGGCAATCGCACCGAAGCCGCCAGGATCCTCGGTGTCGATCGCAAGACACTTTATCGTCGCCTGAAGCAGGATGAGAATTCTTAGAACGCCTAACAAAACATAAACCGTAGCCGAATTCGTGAGAATTCGGAGTGATGCCTGAACTCTCACGAGTTCAGCTACAGTTTTGTTGCTGGTTCTTAGTTGGGGCGGAATGCCCCGCGGGGCAAAATACCCCGCGAGTTTTCGTCGCAAACACGAAAAAACTCAGCGATAAAGCTCACGAATCAATCTTACCAACGCGGCACACCACTTGCTTTTCTGGTCTCCGTGTTCAGCATCAGACAGTAAACGAATTCGCTCGGCAGTTGCAGTGCGG
>CAIJTV010000384.1:0-5742 GCA_903823635.1 uncultured Planctomycetaceae bacterium | reverse complement strand
ACTGCCTTCGGCCAGGCTGGCAATGCCGCAAAGCTGATGAAGGCCAAGAAGCTGTCATAGCCAATCGTTGAAGTCGTTCGACTTCAATGCTAATGCAGCAAAACTGAACGCTCACGCCATTCGCATCGCGAAAGACGTGAGCGTTTTTTGTTGCGACGGTGTTCGCCAATTTTTGTTGATGCAAAACTCCCCGATGGGTCTGTTTGGGGGGCGGAATCAAATTCGCGTTCCAACCAGCGTTTGGTTGTTATCCTGCATCCGCTGAATCCAGACGGATTGGGCTTAGTACTCGAAGGAGTTTCAGAATGCGTCCTTGATCATGCAATCGATTTGAACCGGCTCCGTGGGTTCGGATGGCAAGTCAACTTTCTGACTCAGGGCAGCCTTTGCGGCATCCTTGTTGAAAACAAGCTGAGCAAAGAAGTACAGATTGTTGCGCCAGTGAGTCGCATCGTGGCCGTGCGAGTCGACGCTCCAGAGATGTGGGATGCCCTGTTCTTTCAGGAAACGCTGAGTCCGCTGGCTGATATTGATGAGTCCATCCTTGTTGCCGCAAGACAGCCAGAGCAGCGTCAGTTGTTCTTTTGCCTCGGTCGCATCAGGAATCAGTTCTCCGGGCATTCTGGTGTTGGGCGCCGATGAAAAGCCGCCGACCCAGGCGAATGTGTCCAAATGGCCGAGGCCAAAGTTGAGCGACTGACCGCCGCCCATCGACAGTCCTGCGAGTGCTCGATGTTCACGATCGGCCTGGACCGAGTATCGAGCTTCAATTGCCGGAATCACATCGTCCAGAAGATCTCGTTCGAAGGCACCAAACGCCGGAGCCGATTGAAAGACGTTGCCTTCCGCTCGATCATTCTTCTGAGCACGTCCATTTGGCATCACGACGATCATTGGAACTGCCTTACGGTCCGCGATCAGGTTGTCGAACAGCATGTCCGGGGTCGCGAAACGCTGCCATTCCGTTTCATCGCCGCCAATCCCATGCAGCAGATAGAGCACCGGATACTTTTTCTCTGCGGAATAACTCGGAGGCGTATAGATGTTCATCTTTCGCTTTGTGCCAACCGTCTTCGATTCGTACTCAATCATCTCCAGCTTGCCATGAGCAATGTCATCTCGCTTTGCGACGATACGATCATCGGGATCCGGATAGATTTGTTTGTCATCCGGTCCCAGTTCAATCGGCCCGCCAAACCCGTCAAGGCCTCGTCGTCCTTGCTGAAGACGATTCTGGTTCGGTGCGTTGTTGGGACGCGGTGATTCCTCAGTCGCCTTGTCAGCTCCTGCCTTCTTTTCATCCTGAGCCTGCAAGTTCAACGGCATGAAAAGCAGTACTGCCAGAAAAATCATGCATCGCATAATACGCTCCTTGAAAAGGGGATCTGGAACCCGGTGGGACTTTGAATTGTTGTAGGACGGCTTTTCAGGCCGTCGTTGCTGTAAGAACTGGCTGCTTTCAACGCCCTGAGAAAGGTCGTCCTAAACTTCATCAGCAGTTTTGACTACGTTGGTCACGCTTTCCGTGAGTGACTCCGTCATTCGCTGCAGCAGAGACAGGAGCGTGCGAGACTCACTGGCACTAAGTGATTCCGCCATTTGATCTCGAATCTCCTGCCCGGCATCAAACGCCTGCTGATAAGTTCGAACACCCACTTTTGTCAGTCTTACCGTGCGTGCCCGCGCATCGGTTGGATGAGCTTCACGCGTGACAAGCCCCTGCTTTTCCAGCAGCACGAGCATCGCACGAACCGTACTGGGATCCGACGGCATCCGAGCTGCAAGTTCCCGCTGAGTCATCGCCTGACCCCGCGCGAGAGTTGCCAGCAGGACAAACTGATCAGCCGTGATTCCATACTCCGCAAAAACCGCATCAGATCGACGATGCAGAGTCAGATAGGCAGTTCGCAGTACCAGCGGAAGTTCATCTTTCGGCGTCATTGATCTCAGATTCCGTCTGCTAAAACGTACGTATACGCACGAAGTTAGCGACTGTTGTCGGAGTGTCAAGCAATGGGTGTTCTGGGTGCCCAGGGCACGGGTGTGAATTGTGGCCGTTGCTCGTTGCCGACGAGGACGTCTTGGCGTGTCTCGGACTGTCTACAGCTGATTTGTTGATTCCAAAGAGCGTCAGGGCGAAGCCGTTGGGAGCGTGATGCTGAACATTTCGAGGCGAGATATCGCCACGAAAAATCCAGCGATGTGCAACGCGATGTGTGGCTCACCGAGTCCAAACTCAACACACTATTTGGCTGCCGCCGACAGTTGATTGAACTCATCCTCGGTAATCCTGCCGTCATTGTCGGCGTCCATTTTGGCGAAATGAGTTTCAATGGAGTCCTTGTTCTTCGCAGTGGCGGTGGCGACGAATTCGGCGTGATCGATCGAGCCGTCATGGTTCTCGTCGCGAGTTGCGAAGCGGGGCGATGTAGATTTTGCTCTGGAGTTCTTCGCTGATGGGCGAGGTTCTGCATCCGAATTTGGCTTGGGTTCCGGCATCGTGGCAAGAATCTCAGCGAAGTGTTTTCGAGCCGCGACGACATCGGGAGCTGTCGAACTCGTCACGTCCTTGTAGCCAGAGCCATTACGGCTGTCGCCACAATCGAAGAAGCGTTCACCTTTGCCAGCTTTATCGATTTCCAGCAGCCAGCGCGAGTCGCGGAGAACTCGACCGTCGTCAAGGTGACTGTAGATCCAGTCGCGATGCGATTTTTTCTCGCCGCGAAGTACAGGCACGAGGCTGTGACCATCAAAAGGAATATCCTTCGGCAGTTCTGCGCCGGAGATCTCGGCCAGTGTTGGCATGATGTCAGTGAGGTCGGCTACGGCTCGTGAAACCAAGCCACGCTTGACGCCGGGGCCACGAATAATGCAGGGAACTCGAGCACCCAGTTCAGTCAATGTTCCTTTGCCATCGCTGCCTGTGCCATTGTCGCCGATGAAGATGACGTACGTGTTCTCGTCGAGCCCCTCGGCCTTCAGTCCATCAAGAAGCTTGCCCATCAGATGATCGAGGTACTCGAGGTTGGACTTGAACCCCGCTGGCCAGCGCTTTCCTGGATTGTTTGCATCAGGTGTTTCGAGATGCGGACCGTGAGTGAGGACAGAAGTGTAGTAGACAAACAACGGTTTCGTCTTGTTTCGTTTCGCAAAGTCAATTACGAAATCGTTGAACATAATCGGGCCGTAGTCTTCCGGAGTGGTCGGTACGTACTCACCGTTTCGAATCAGGCTGGGATGCCAGAAACGACTGGCCTTTCCGCCATTTTCCTTCCCAGGATGTTTCACGCCTTCCGGCAAATTATGATCGTAAGCCCACATCAGATATTCATCGAACCCTGTGTCTCGCACGAGCGTCGGGAGCTTTCCACTGAGCTGCCACTTGCCCGCCTGTGCCGTCACGTATCCTCGTGATTTCATCAGATCGGCATGAGTAAAATGATTGCCAATGTCGGCCTTTGGAGAATCGCCTGGTGGCTTGAACGCTGGATCCTGCATGCCCAGAAATCCGTTACGAAAACCATACTGGCCAGTCATCAGGCAGACTCGAGTCGGAGTACACAGTGGCATTGCGTAAAACGTTTCGAAACGTGTTCCTTCTGCTGCCATGCGATCCAAATTTGGAGTTTGATGCCTCTTGCTGCCGTAGCAAGACAGTTCCTTCGCGCCCAGATCATCAGCGAGGATCAAAATTACATTTGGAGTAGTCTCTGCTCCCACAACCTGTGCGCATTGCATAGCTGCGATGATTGTCAGAATGATGTGTTTCATAATGAGCCTTTTCGAGTGACTTGAGCTTGTTGAGCACAGGATACCAGCCGTCGACTCCTGTTTCCTTTGACTTGCAAATCACTGTCTGCGGTCATTAAGAGGGCTGACACGTATCTATTGAACATTTCTGGAGTTTCCGCAACGATGATCGGCATGTATCCCGAATATTTTGAAACTCACTTTGATCCCGCCGGTTACGATGGTTCATGGCCGCGTCAATTTGCGATTATCACGGGCTACGCCACAACAGGTGAAAATTGGACATCGGAAGCCAATGCGAGGGCGGACCTTGAGTTACAGACCGAGTTGCTGCGGCGAGGCGTCTGGATTCAACGCGTCACCGGATTCTCACCTCGGACCGGGCATACAGAACCCGGATGGGCTGTGGAGTTGTCTTTTTCAGACGCATGCGATCTCGGGTGCCAGTTCCGACAGGACGCCCTTTATTTTGTTCGGGGAGACCAACTTTTTGTTTCACACTGCGATTCGCGGCGAGAGGAAATACTCGTTGGCTCATTTCGCGAACGTTTGCGTTACTAAACTTTTCGCAACGCTGTTTTTATCTGGCGTCGTCACCTTGCGACCCATGGTTAAGGGAGCCAATGACGAAGGAGCGAGTCAGCGTTTGCGAAGCTTCCGGACCAGCAGCAACCGATATCCTGGACAGTAGACGCAGGGATTCGAGTTCACGACATGCCTTGCTGAGTTCGGCGCAAAGTGTCAGTCTTCGCAGCAGGGCGTGAGCACTCATGTCGACCGACATGCCTCTGCTTAGTGACTTGCCAGGGTCATGATTCATGGTTTCTCTTCAAGCAATCCCAGTTCTTCCAGATCTGCGAGGTCACGCAAGCGTCCAGCCAGTTGCTTCATCTTAGCAAGCCCTGTTCTTGAAACGACACAGATTTTTCGATCCGGCAGATGAAGTACCTCTTTTGAGGCCCAGACATCGTGCAGAACCGGAGTTACGAGCAGCAGATCCAGTGTGAATAACTCGTTGTTGAGAATACGTGAAACACGAAAAACCTCTCGCGCCTGAGCTGTTCCGGAAGCAAATGGGATGATGCCAGATGGGATGATGTAACCAAGCGATTCGATAGCGGCCTTTGCGGGTTCGAGTGAGTTGCGGTCGATTAACAGGTCTATGTCTCGCGTCGCTCTCGGATAGCCGTGTAGAGCTACAGCAAGTCCCCCGCAAACCGCGTAGTCAATTCCAGCAGCCGTCAGACAGTCGACCAAAGAGAAAAGCTCATTTGTCAGCTCAGACATCGTCGGGCTTTGCCTCACCAAAGAGAAGACTGCCAAGCCGCTCCAGCACGAAGTAGAACACAGGAGTCAGAAAGACTCCGAAGATTGTGACACCCAGCATACCGGAGAATACAGCAATCCCCAGTGTTCTACGCATCTCGGCCCCTGCCCCATCCGCGATGGCCAATGGAACGACACCCAGAATAAAGGCGAACGACGTCATCAGAATCGGACGAAGTCGCATCCGACAGGCCTCTACGGTAGCATCGAATGCTGTCGCGCCAGCCTCGCGTTTTTCCTTGGCAAACTCGACGATCAGAATCGCATTCTTGCTGGCCAGACCTACAAGTACGACGAGACCGGTCTGTACAAAGATGTTGATGTCCAGATGAGCCCACGCGACACCGATCACCGAGCACAGCAGACACATTGGCACGACAAGAATAACGGCGAACGGCAATCTGAGACTTTCATATTGCGCGGCCAAAAGCAGATACACCAGGACAACGGCCAGAGCGAACACGACTATCGCCGTGTTGCCAGCTCGAATCTGTAACAGTGTCAGCTCAGTCCATAAAGAGGTCATCCCTGGCGGTAGTTCTGTGGCGGCCAGATTGTCGACCGTGGAAATCATCTGCCCGGAACTCACACCGGGCAACGTACCTCCGTTAATCGTCGCTGCGACAACTCCGTTATAGCGAGTGATCAAACCTGGACCTGCGATGT
>CAIJTV010000383.1:0-2920 GCA_903823635.1 uncultured Planctomycetaceae bacterium | reverse complement strand
TTGCACAGTGGCTTTGCACTGGATGATTGCTGGCAGGAATGTGATGCGCTCGACAATCAGATTGAAGCGACCGTGCCGTTCGCGTTTCATCCTCAGCTTGGTTATTTGACCGCTTGTCCGACCAACGTGGGAACGGGAATTCGAGTCAGCGTGATGGTACATCTGCCGGCGCTGAGAGTGACTCGCGAGATCCAGAAAGTTCATCAGGCGGCTCAAAAGATCAACCTTGCCGTACGAGGTCTCTACGGTGAAGGTAGCCAGGCGATGGGCGACTTTTACCAGATCTCAAATCAGATGACGCTTGGTAAATCTGAGACGGATCTGATCGCCGAAGTTCAGGAAGTCGTCTCGCACATCATTGGCTGGGAACGAAAAGTTCGCGACCTGCTGCTGCGTGACAACAAGTCACAACTGCACGACCAGGTCGCCCGTGCTTTTGGAACGCTGACGAGTGCTCGTTCGATCAGCTCTGAAGAAACGATGTTGTTGCTGTCGAGCCTGCGGATGGGCATTCGGCTCGGTCTTGTGTCGAATCTCGATGTCGCTGCCGTCAATGAGTTGTTCATCCATACTCAGCCTGCACACCTTCAGAAGCTGCATGGTGCCGAACTGGAAACCGCGGACCGCAATGTTGCTCGCGCAAACTTTCTGCGAAAACGGCTGGGCTCGTCATCGCTGGGCTGAACAGCAGTGGTGGAATCAGGCACTGGCGTCAAGCAGCAAATTGGCACGGAGCTGTTGAATTAATCCCCCCTGAGCCCGCCTCAGGGGCCTGCGGGCTTTTGCACCACTGACCATGATCTTCTCTTTGCGGGTGCAAAAGCCGTTAAACCCCTGACGCAGGGTCGGGGGCGACGAAAACAGTAGCTCGTTTGTTGCCGTTTGGCTCGCGTATATGACTTCCTCCCTTTCTCGAGTCCAGGCTTCTGATTCGGAGCATGTGATGACTACTAGTTTCCATTTACGTCAACGACACGGCCTGACTCTGATTCAGGGCGTCCTGTTGTTGTTCGCGAGCTGTTCGTTCGGACAAACAGCCGACGCCCAGCGGGTTTATCGTGATCGAGTCCAGCCAAAGTGGCTCGGAGATCAATCGCAGTTCTGGTATCGCAATGATCTTCCGGATGCCAAGCGAGAATTCATTCTGGTCGATGCCAATAAGGGCACGCGAAGTTCAGCGTTTGATCATGCGGCCGTTGCTGCTGAACTGACAGGATTGCTGAAGCGAGATGTCTCGGGCGAACAGCTTCCTGTGAACGAGATTGAATTCAGTGAAGACGGGACTCAAATCCTCCTGATCGGACCCGAGGGGCGATTTCGTCTGCAACGTGATTCGGGAAAAGTCAACGTCGAAAGCACCGGACCTGCAAACAAGGTCACCTCCTTGTTTCTGCCAGTTCGGCCGTCCAATGACGGACGAGAGGACACGGAGATTGTGGTCGAGAATCGTCTGGAGCGGGCCTTAACTTTGAACTGGATTGATTCGTCCGGCGGGCGGAGAGAATACGGAACCGTGAAGCCCGGTGAAACTCGCAATCAGCACACATTTGCCGGGCATGTTTGGCTCTTCAGTGATCCCGACGGGAAAGAGCTGGGTTGCGTCCGCGCGGAGTCAGGTGGCTCAAATGTGGTCATTGATGAAGCCGTGATCAAGAACGTCAAGGTTGACGAGCCGCCTCGTCGTCGACTTCGCAATCGACAAGCACCAGAGTCCGCCGCTTCAACGTCGCCGGATGGTGCGGTGACGGTCTTCACGCGGTCCAATAATCTCTGGCTGAGGACAACAGCTGACAGCTCCGAGGTGCAGCTGACGACTGATGCAGTGGCCGAAAACACATTTCGCCGCGATGCATCACGGGCTCGAGGAATGGGAATGGAATACGACCTGCCCGATTTCCCTGAAGACAGCGTCGATGCTCACTGGGCACCCAATTCGAAAGCTGTGGTCGCCTTTCAGACGACTCGTGTCGAAGAGCGGATCACTTATTACGTTGAATCAACGCCTGCCGATCGACTGCAACCGAAGCTGCAATCGTACCCGTACTTCAAACCAGGTGATGCGATTCCGATCGCGCGGCCAAGATTGTTTCGGATGGAAGATCGCAAAGAGATTCCAGTCTCAAACGAGTTGTTTCCAAACCCATGGTCGTTGGATTTGATTCGCTGGAGTGACGATGGTGCGCGGTTCTGGATGATGTACAACGAACGCGGTCATCAGCGAATGCGGATTCTGGAAGTCACAGTGGACACCGGTGCGGTGCGAGCGATTGTTGATGAACACAGCTCGACGTTTGTTCATTACTCGTCTGAAGGAAAGCATGAGCAGCGTTGGTTGCAGGACAATCAGTTACTGTGGGCCAGTGAAAGGTCGGGCTGGAATCATTTGTATCGATACGATCTTTCGACCGGACATGTAATGAATCCAGTAACGTCCGGCGAATGGAATGTTCGTCGGATTGAACGTATTGATGAAGACACGGATACCGTCTGGTTCTTCGCGGTTGGGATTCGTCCGGATCAGGATCCGTACCATGAACACTTCTGCCGTGTTCGTTTGGATGGCAGTGAGCTGACCATTCTGACTGAAGGTGACGGGACTCACGATATTGAATGGTCGCCGGACCGACGCTGGTTTATTGACCGCTATTCTCGAGTCGACTTGCCACCCGTGACCGAACTGCGAACGGCTGACGGCAAACTGTTATGCGTGCTGGAGACTGCCGATGCCTCCGAAGTTCTCAAGGAACGTGGCTCGTATCCGGAACGATTCGTCGCAAAGGGGCGAGATGGCGTGACCGACATTTGGGGAATTGTTCATCGGCCAAAGAACTTTGATGAGTCGAAGTCCTATCCGGTGGTTGAAAACATCTACGCCGGGCCGCACGATCATCACGTCCCCAAGGCGTTTCGCCCGAACTTT
>CAIJTV010000382.1:0-6026 GCA_903823635.1 uncultured Planctomycetaceae bacterium | reverse complement strand
TGAGGCCTGCGGGACACGCGTTGTTAACTCACCGCGTGCTCTGGAATGTGCCGTCGACAAGTACCTGACAACTCAGCGCCTTGCACTGGCGGGATTGCCGGTGCCGGAGACGGTCGTCTGCGAGAACGCAGAAGCCGCTTTGAATGCCTTCGAGAGACTGGGGCGAGATGTTGTCGTGAAGCCGCTGTTCGGTGCCGAGGGTCGCGGCATTATTCGGGTCTCGGATCCCGAACTGGCGATGCGTGCCTTTCGCACTTTGGAGCGATTGGGGTCAGTCCTTTATCTTCAGAGGTTTCTTGATGGGCCGGGATTCGATATTCGAGTGCTCTTGCTGGACGGACAGCTTGTGGGTTCGATGAAACGTATTCCGAAAGAGGGTGATTTTCGCGCGAATATTTCTCAGCAGGGAACCGGGATTCTTCATAGCCCTTCTGACAGAGAAATTGAGCTGGCGATCGCTGCAGCGAAGGCGACGGGCTGTTCATTTGCTGGCGTCGATTTGATGTATGACCACGATCAGCGGCCCTATGTTATTGAGGTCAACGCCGTCCCCGGATGGCGAGGGCTGGAGCGAGCCTGTGGCGTTGATGTTCCCGAGTTTTTGTTCCGCTGGCTGGAAAAGGCCTGATTCAGGCGGCAAAAGTTTTGGCTCGGTTGGCTGTTTCCTTGTGACCTTTCTGCTCGGAATAGCTATCCTGACGGGTGACGATCCTGCCTCTGACTCTTTCGATTTGCCCTGACTCCCACCAGGTTGACAACGATGAGCCTACGATTCTGTTTCCTTTGGTTTCTTGCCGCCTGTTATTTCCTGCAACCCGTGCAGGCCCAACTGCCAACAGCAAGACTCGATGGCGTTTTTCCCGCAGGCGCTGCACCGGGCGCGAGTGTTGAAGTGACGATCACCGGGAATGATCTTGATGATGTCGATCGGCTGGTCTTCAGCCATGACGGCATTTCGATGACACGCAAGATGGCGGAGGTGACACCGTTTGATGAAGGCCCTCAGCCAATTGAGAACGTGTTCCTCGTGACTGTCACTCCTGGAGTTCCTCCTGGAAACTACGATGTGAGATGTCAGGGGAAATACGGGCTGTCGAATCGTCGGACCTTTGTTGTCAGTGCCACTCCCGAATTTGTGGAGATAGAACCGAATGGCGGCAATGACGTTCCAGCCTGGATTGAGAAGGACGGAGTGCGAGAAAATCCTGCTCAGGAAATCTCGTTGCCTATCACCATTAACGGCCAGTCGACAGGTGGACCAGATGTGGACTGGTATCGGTTTTCCGGAAAAGCAGGGCAGCGCGTGTTGTTGGATGGACAATGTCGCCGTATTGATTCGCGGATGGACCTGGCCGCGACGATCTTTACCGAGTCCGGTGTCATCGTCGGTGAGTCGCGGACCGGGCAGGCGAATGATTCTATCACGGATGTGACGCTTCCTGCGGACGGCCTTTATTTCATCAAAGTTCACGACGCCCTGTTTGCTCAGGGTGCGGGTTATGCCTATCGATTGACGGTTGGGGCTATTCCGTATCTGGACTTCGTGTTTCCTCCTGCGAGTCTGCCGGGTTCGAACGAAGAGTTCACGATTTACGGTCGCAATCTGCCCGGAGGTCAGCCGTCACCGTATCAACTTGATGGTCGTCCGTTGGAGCAACTGACGGTGCGAATCCCGATGCCGGGTGATGTTGTAGGGAAGCTCACGTGTTCCTCATTGATTGGGCCTCATCAGGCAGGTATGGATGGAATAGAATACCGAGTCACTGCAAACAGCCTGCAATCTAATCCTGTGCTGATCACACCCGCGACGGCCCCGGTGGTGCTCGAGGCAGCGGACAACAACAATCCGAATGCCCCACAGCGACTAACTCTGCCATGTGAAGTTGCCGGCTCGTTTTATCCTCAACGCGACGTCGATTGGTATTCTTTTGAAGCGAAAAAGGATGATGTCTGGTCCTTCGATGTTTATGCCCATCGGCTTGGACGGGCGATCGATCCTGCGCTGTTGATTCAACGGATCAGCACGAATGATAAAGGCGAGCCGGTCTTTACCGATGTGATTTTTCAGGATGATGTGCCGGAATTGAACGTCAACAATCGATCGGGGCGGCATGAATTTGATGAGCGAACGGCGGATCCGTCTTATCAGTTTAAGGCTTCTGCTGACGGGATGTATCGAGTCCTGCTGAAGGACAGTGTGAGTGCCGTGCGAAGTGATCCGAGGCTGATTTATCGGCTGGCAATTCGAAAGCCTCAGCCCGACTTTCATGTTGTGGCGATTCCTGGAGGATCGACGGAGAGTCTGATACTACGCAAGGGCGGACGCGATGTGGTCAGAGTCACCGCTTATCGTCAGGACGGTTTTAGTGGTGAGATCCGTGTGTCAGCGACGGGATTGCCGGAGGGAGTCACCACCGAGGAGATCACAATCGGCCCTGGAAATAATCATGGAACTTTGGTTTTGTCAGCCGGTGATGCGGCACCGATAGGCATTGGGACACTGCAGATCACAACGAAAGCCATCGTCAACGGAGCGGAAGTTGTCCGTCCGGCACGTTATGGTGCGGCGTTAGTTTCGTTTCAGTTCAATCAACCGAACGCCAATGTTCCCAGCGTTCCTTCGCGACTTGTAGAACGGTTACAGATTTGTGTTTCAGAGAAGGAAGCCGCACCGCAAGTGCTGACGATCGGAGATGGCAAGCCTCTGGAGACGTCACGTGGCGGCATATTGAAGATTCCCTACACCGTTAAGCGGGTTGAGGGTTCAGCCGGTACTCTGATTGGATTCCCCAACGACTTTCCACCGAACACAAACGCCCAGCAGGTGAATATCGGCGCCAATGAAAAGGGCGAGTTTGAACTCCGGTTTCAGGCCAATACGGTTCCGGGAACCTATTCTTTTTATCTGGCGGGTTTCAATCAGGGGTTGCAGTACAAACGCAATCCTGAGCTGGCCGAGAAATCCAAACTGCGACAGGAGCGGATCGCAAAGATTCTGATGGATGCTCAACAGCAGGCCCAGAAAGCTCAGCAGGACAGCCAACAAAAAGTGACGGAGTTCAACCAGGCCAATACGGCTCTGACTCAGGCCAACACGGCAAAACAGCAGGCCGATCAAAAAGCGACAACGACAGCAGCGGCGTTGACGCAGGCCGAAGCGGTGCTTAAGCAAAAGACGGAGCAGCTGGCAGCGGATGCGGCGAACGAAACGCTGAAGCAACAACTTGTGGTCGCTCAGACGGCATTTGACGCGGCAAAGAAGTCGGCCGACGAGGCAACCGTCTCTGCGACCGAAGCGGCAGCCAAACAAGTTGAGGCGATCGCGAAACAGAAAGCCGCCGAGGAGGCTCGCACGAAATCACAGACCGATCTTCAAACGGCTCAGCAGTTTCAGCAGAGAGCTCAGCAAGAGAAACAGCGAGCTGACCAGTTTGCAAATCAGAAACAAAATGAAGCAAACGTCAGGGCTTTCAACGTACTTGTTCCTTCGAACACGATCATGATCAAAGTCGTTGAGTTTCCAGCAAAGGTCGAGGCGATGCCGGAAGGTCTTGCGATCAAGCAGGGTGAAAAAGGTGAAGTGGTCATCAAAGTTTCCCGGCAGTATGAGTTCACCGGGGCCATCACTGTTCAGTCGCAATTACCGGGCGGAGTTGGCGGCATCAGTATTCCTGCCGCCAATATTCCGGAGAATCAACCCGAAGTGAAGTATGAAATCACCGCTCAGCCGAATGCCACCGTGGGAGAGCATCTGGTGAACGTTCGGCTGCAGATGAATTTCAACGGCCAGAATTTGGTGATGGAACGACCACTCAAGCTCACCGTTGTTGAAGTGAAAAAGTAGCCCTGTAGAGAACTTTGAATCAGCGTTATCAATAGGAGATAATGCCAGCGTGATTGGCATTACCTGATGATGCTGGTCAGTTCCTGAAGGATTTCGTCTGTTACGGTAATCGTTCTGGCGTTGGCCGAGAATCCTCGTTGGGCAATGATCAGTCGAGTGAATTCAAGAGCAAGGTCGACGTTGGATCCTTCAAGTTGTCCGGCGCGGAGGGCACCGCGACTGCCGGACAGAGCAGTGCCGATGTCGGGATTGCCACTCGCGAGTGAAGACGTGTAGTAGTTGTTGCCAATCGCGACGAGACCGTCTGGATTTCGGAAGGAAGCAATTGCCAGCTGCGCAAGCGGGATCTTCAGGCCGTTTGAAGCCAGCCCGAAGACCTTGCCGTCGGTGTCGATCTGCACTTCAGCCAGTTCACCGGGGGGAAATCCGTCTGGCGTCAACTGAAGTCGTGATGCTTGTCCCAACGCCGTCAGGCCGTCGAATTGTGCGGGTGTACCGAAGCGAAGATTGAGAGTCTGTGAGGCGGGTTGACCTCGAAACTGGACTGTGATGTTACTGTCGCCCACACCGGAGCCCGTGACTTGAGCGAACGAACCATCTGGCTGAAATGAGATCCCTTCCACGAGCGAGTCCAGAATTGTTCCTTCTGTCGGCGAAACAGAGGCGACCAAAGTCCACGATTGATCGGCCTGTTTGGTCATCGTCAGGCCGATGGTGTGTCCCGCCCCGCTTTCATCGAAAACCTCAACTGACTGAAAAACGCTGTCCGCATTCTTACCTGTTCGAGTCAGGATTATCTCATGGTCTTCAAAGTCTGATCGTCCTGTATTTGTAGGGCCATCGCTGAATGACATAGACAGAAAGGAAGGTCCGGTAGCGTTAGCAGTGCCAACAATGTTGCCTAATCCGTCCAGGGCTATGGTCGAACCCGCAAAAGAAGAATTGAAAGCTGCGACAAGGTCGGCTACCGTAGATGTGGGCGTCAGGATCAATTGAGTCACAGTGGGATTCGAACCATCCGACCGCCGTCCACTGATCAGGATTTTGTCTCCGGCCACGTAATTCACGGTATTTGAATCGAGGTCGGACAAAAGGGTCGTCATTGAGGCAGGTAACCCTGCGGCCAACAGCGGTGTGGAAGTCATCACTTCCTGTGCAACGGGACCGGTCGATGTTGAAGACAGGTTTCCTTTGATCTCCATCTGAGTGGAGACCTGGCCCGGGATACTGACTCCCTTGGGAACATAGACGCGATCATCACCCGGAGTTTGAAATGCCGGCAGGTCTCCATTGGGTTCGCCGGTTGGTCCAAAGCGTCGCACAAGATATCCCGTGGAGGGGTCTGACAAATAACCACTCTCATCCAACGAGAAAGCTCCCGCACGCGTGAAGTAGGTACGCTCGCCGGAAGAAGCGACGAAAAAGCCGCCTCCATCCATTGCCAGGTCCATGTCGTTTCCGGTTGATTCCAGATTGCCCTGAGCAAAGTTCAGGTCGACCTGAGACAGGCGGCTACCTGTTCCGATCTGTACCGAATTCACGCTGCCCAGAAGTCCTGACGACGACGACGAGGTACCTCGTTGAACTTCGTACATAAGGTCAGAGAACAGGGTACGGGACGTCTTGTAGGCGGTCGTATTGAGGTTGGCGAGATTATTTCCCACGACCTCAAGCATCTTTTGATGACCGCGGAGTCCGGAAATCCCGGTAAGCAGAGAGTTAGCCATAGTCAATCAGGTCCGTATAGGCGACAAAATTTTCGGAAGACTGTGAGTTAAGGAGACAGGCTGAGCCAGCGAGTCAAACAGCAGTCATGAATCAAGGGCTGTTACGGGGAAAGACTTTGCTCGTTGTAGGCAACACCCGTAACGTTGCTGATCGGGTAGAAGTTGTTGCCAATTCTTACCAGAATCTGACCATCATCTGGCTTGATCTCAGTGACGATCCCCTTTTCCGCGGCTTTGTCACCGTAGCGGACACTCAAGCCCAGAAGCCCGGCCCCGGCGTTGATGGATTCGAGGGTTCTAAGGTCGTTTTCAGCGGACGTTTTCTCGATCAGAGTGTCGAGCTTTGTTCCCAGGCCAGTAATACCGCTATTCATATTCTGAATCCCTTCCACAGTGGTGAACTGTGCCAACTGGGCAAGGAAGGCATCGGTGTCGGTTGGCGCCGTGGGATCCTG
>CAIJTV010000381.1:0-2489 GCA_903823635.1 uncultured Planctomycetaceae bacterium | reverse complement strand
TGACGCGGTTTGGGCAGGCCTTTGGAAAGTTGCCCGCCAACGCCGGGAATCTTTCGGCTCACGAACGTCAGTTTGTGAATGATGTCTCACGGGGACTTGCACAGGACGGCAAGATTGTTTCGGTTCGGCTTTCTCTGTTTGCTGACATGGTCAAGAGCAAGCCATGGACGGCTGCGACGCTGCAGCAGGTCGGTGGGACTCAGGGTATTGGCGTCAACTTTCTGGAAGAGACCTTTGGCAGTCGCGACGCCAATCCTCGACACCGACCGCATGCTGTTGCCGCACGTGGAGTATTGCGATCGCTGTTACCGGAACTGCACACGGATATCAAAGGCGGCATGCGATCTCACGCCGATCTGCTGGCGGCCTCCGGCTATCAAGACCGCCCAGCCGATTTCAATGACCTGCTTAGAATTCTCGACGGCGAACTTCGTCTGATCACCCCCACCGACCCGGATGGCGACAGTCTCAGTGGCTCGTCGCGCGACTCGTCTCTTGCTACTCGCTACTACCAGCTGACCCACGACTACCTCGTCCCGTCGCTCCGAGAATGGCTGACCCGCAAACAAAAGGAAACTCGCAAAGGCCGAGCGGAACTGAAGCTGGAAGAGCGTGCAGTCCTGTGGACAATCAAACCGGAGAATCGCTATCTGCCGTCGCTGCGGGAATGGATCGGTATTCGGGGGTTGACAGAAACGAATAAATGGACCGAGTGCCAGCGGAGAATGATGCAAAAGGCGGGACGTATCCACATGCTCCGGACCGGCTCCATCGTGGCGATCCTGCTTGCGGCAAGTCTCACACTGCAGTTTATTCTGGCTGGGCAGAAGGCGGCGTCACTTGTCGAGGCACTCAAAACCGCCAGCCCCGAGCAATTGACCACGCTTATCCAGCAAGCGGATAAAAGTCATCGCTGGGTCGATCGGCTGTTGCAGCCGCTGATTGAAAAAGCGAACGCAGCGGACGCTGCCCCTGCCGATCGTGAAGCGGCACTACCAGCCCGGCTGGTGCTGGCAGGCCGAGATTCTTCGCAGATAAAACCTCTCAGCGACGCGTTGCTCAGCGGTGATCTGGCAAACGTGGAACCGATTCGAACACGGTTGCGTCAGTATGCCAGCGAACTCCGACCGCAATGGCTTGAAGTGTTGCGAAACACTCAGGAACCTGCGACGCGGCGATTTTGGGCGGCGCTTGGGCTCGCGGGTCTGGACGGGCACCAGTCACAGACGGAGTGGTCCGAAGCAGACCTGCGATTCATTGCGGAACAAATGACATCAAGCTTTGCGGAATACCAACCGCAGTTACGAAACCTGCTGCGACCGATCGGGGGCCAACTGGTGCCGTCATTGGACACGCTGTTTGACGCCGAAACCGCCACTGAAGATCAGCAGATCAACGCCACAATGGCGATCGCGGATTACGCGGGCGATGATGCTGAGTTAATGGCCCAACTTCTGACGCGGGCCACGGCGAGGCAGGCAGAAATCCTGAACCCAAAGGTGGCGGAGTTCAAAAGCGGCCCGGTGCGTGACGGCTTGCTGGCACTGACCAAAGAGCAGCCCGATGAGAATCTCGGACAACTGGACCGAGTCCGACTGGGCCGCCGCCGTGCCAACGCAGCGATCACATTGCTGCGTCAGGGGGAATACGATGCGTATTTTGACGCGTTGAGGATTACCGACGACCCGGAATCAATCAGCCAGTTTGTGGCTCGATGTCAGAAGTGGGGCGTGACGTCTACAGAGCTCATCGAAAGCCTGCACCGGAGTGCGGCACTGTGCCAGTCCGTCAGCGGTGTGGCAAGGAAGATCGAATCGCGAGTGATGTACGGCCTGCTGTTGGCTCTGGGAACTTATCCCGTTGAGCAGATCCCGGAAGATTCACGTGAGGCGTTAATTGTGCGGCTCCTTGAACTTTACGGAAAAGATCCAAGTGCTCCAGTCCACAGTGCCAGTGGCTGGCTGCTGCGTTACTGGGGACGCAGTGCGGATGTGCAAAAAATGGATGAGCAAGAAGTGCCGTATGATCCAACGGGGGAACGAGAATGGTTTCGATTGCGATTGGAGTTGACTAAGGAATCGTCCGGACTTGGCGATCTACAAGGATTGACAACAAAGAAGCATTCATACTCCCTGACGTTCATCGTGTTCCCCATGGGTGAATATCGCCTTGGTTCACCCGAGTTCGAAGGCGGGGAATTGGACCGCCAGAACAATGAAGTTCCTCGCGTCGTCCGGATCAGCCGTCCCGTCGCGTTGTGCGACAGAGAACTCACATGGGGACTCTATGATCTGTTTGATGCAGGACAATGGCGAAGCGAAATGCAGTCGAAGTGGGGGTGGGATCTGTCCGACGACGATGCGGTGTTTGGTCGGAACTGGTATGAATGGGTGGAGTTTTGCCGCCGGTTGACTGTTGAATGGCACGGTGATGATCAGTCGTGGCAATGCTACCCGGACACGGAGTCGCTGGAAAAGGATGGCAACGGG
>CAIJTV010000380.1:0-2368 GCA_903823635.1 uncultured Planctomycetaceae bacterium | reverse complement strand
CCGGATTCGTGAGAATTCGGATGCCTTCCACGGAATCGCACCGAATTCTCACGAATCCGGCTACGAAGAAACATCTCAATTGCCGCAGCCAAAGTTCAGGTCCGCTACGGTACCGGCGATTACGACCTTGTCCCGCTCAGCGAAAGATTTTCGGTGAGCTGCTCTGGAAGGATTGCGATCAATGAAGAGAACTCTGGCCGCGCGTCAGCTGTTAATCATTCTCGGCGTGGAGTTGTTAACCCTGGCGATGACTCTGCCTCCCGCACAGGCCGGAGATCGGATGGAGCTTCGGGTGGTCGACCGGGAAACTCGTCGAGGCATCCCGATGGCCGAACTCACCACAGTCGATGAGGTTGTTTACATCACCGATAGTGCCGGGCGTGTGGCCTTTGATGAGCCGGAACTCAACAGAGCCCTTGTGTTCTTCAAGGTGACTTCACCGGGATACCATGTGGCGAAAGACGGCTTCGGAATCGAAGGGGTCAGGCTGACGATTGAGCCCGGCAGCAGTCATACCATCGAGATGTCTCGTTCGAATCTTGCGGAGCGGCTCTATCGCATTACCGGACGCGATATTTATCGAGATTCCGTGCGACTGGGACATGCTGTACCGCTGGGAAATTCACCCCCGCTGGAACATTCCAATCACAATGGCAAAGTTGTAGGGCAGGATTCCGTTCAGCCTGCGGTCTACCAAAACAAGCTTTATTGGTTCTGGGGCGACACCAATCAGCTCCAGTATCCGCTGGGACTTTATCGAACGGCCGGGGCGGTTTCTGCGTTACCTTCACAAGGCGGACTGGATCCATCCGACGGTGTTGATCTGCAATACTTCACCAAAGAAGACGGGTTTGCTCGAGCTATGGTCGAAGTGCAAAACCCGGAAGGCGTTGTCTGGATCCATGGAGTGTGTGTGGTGCCGGATGATTCCGGACAGGACACGATCGTCGCTCAGTATTCGCGCCGTAAAGGACTTACTGACGCGCTGGAACAGGGACATGTTCGATGGAATGACAGTCGGCAGATTTTTGAAGTGATTGAGTCGATCGACCTGAATGAATCATGGCGAATGCTGCGTGATCATCCGATTCGCCATAAAGACGGATCGACGGAGTATCTGCTCTTTGGAAATCCGTTTCCGGTGACACGAGTCCCCGCGACGCTGACAGCGATTCAGAATCCGGATGCTTACGAATCTTATACCTGTCGTGAAGACGTTTCGGGGCCGACTGTGACCGATGAGCAACTTGCAGACAGTCGTCCGGTTCGAGATGTCGACGGGCAGCTTGTCTGGGCGTGGAAGAAGGCTCCGCCCGTGACTCAGCAGGATGAGCGACGTTGGGTGAAAAATGGCTTGATGACGATCAGGGAGGCCCACTATCTGCCTCGAGATGCAGACATAGAAGACCGTATTGTGCAGATGCATTCCGGTACCGTGCAATGGAATGCGTTTCGTAAACGCTGGGTCATGATCGCGATAGAGCACGCGTGGGATAAAAGCAGTCCGTCGTTTCTCGGGGAAGTGTTCTATTCTGAAGCCGAGTCAGCTCAGGGGCCTTACCTGAGGGCTGTTAAAGTGGCGACGCATCCCGGACAGAGCTTTTACAATCCCTGCCATCATGTCTTCTTCGATCAGAATGATGGGCGGACGATTTTTTTTGAAGGCACATACTGCAATACGTTTACGACATCACCAGCCACACCGCGTTACAATTACAATCAGTTGATGTACCGCCTGGATCTGGGGCAGCAGCGACTGACTGAAATCTTCCAGCCGTGAGTGTCTGTTATTTTAAGTTACCTGCCACGAGTGTTTCGTGAGAGAGATCAGCTCGTGAAACACTGTTGTGTTCGGGAGAGTCTTTCTCCAGGCGTACAGTGTCGACGTTGTCAGGGTTGACCTGAGCAGCCTTGTGCCAGCCCGAGACATGGCCCACAACGGCACCACCGATTTCGAAGACGCCCGTGAATCCGAACAGACTTCCAAAGGCTCCGCCGACTGATGCTCCGTAGTTTGGATACAGGATTGCCAGGCCTTCACGTTGCTCTTCGTAGGTTCCGTGAGTCTGCAGGTAGCTCAGTGTCTCCTGAGTATTGATGGTTTCATGCCAGACCGAAACCACCGGCAGAGTATTGACGGACGCATAGGTTCCTGGCAGCTCGCGCTGCTTGATGTCTTTCGCATAAGCCGCCGCTTCCATGGCCAGAGCAGGCACGTCGGAGTACACATAGACGCTGTTTGTGTAGGGGTTGTAGTTGTCGATGCCCATGATTCGGCCGGGCAGCAACGTATAACCCACAAGGCTCAAAGCACCGACGGTATATCGCCAGCCAGAGATCGGAAGAGCGTCGTGTAGGGAAAGAGTGT
>CAIJTV010000379.1:0-2328 GCA_903823635.1 uncultured Planctomycetaceae bacterium | reverse complement strand
CACACGCCCGCTTCCCTCAAAATCTGCAGCTATCACACCCAGACCTTTGCCACCCGCCGCGATGACTCCGGCTTCTGCCGTCACATCCCGAAACTGGCCATTGCCCAGATTCAACAACAGCTGATCTTCGGCCGCGTCAAATTCATGGGGCGTACAGGCTCGTGGAGTTCCGTCAGCCTGATGGCAGATTCGGCTCAGCAGATTGGGCCCCGTCAGATAGTTGACGACGTAGAAATCCGGCAGAGTGTCTCCGTTGAAATCCGCACAGGCCACGCTGGTGGACCACGCATCGCCCACGATTCCTGCGGACTGCGTAACGTCCGAAAACGTGCCATCCCCGTTATTGCGGAACAGTCGGTTCTCATTCACATTGGCCACAAACACGTCCGGCCAGCCATCGGCATCATAATCGCCGACCGCCAGTCCCTGACTGTAGCTGGTTTCCTCAACGCCGGCAGCAGCGGTCGTGTCCTGAAATCCCGTTCCCCGTTGATTCCGAAAGATTCGATCCGATGGCGGCTGCGGCTCTTCTTCAGGCCAGTCGCCGCCCTGAGTCAGAAACACATCCGGCCAGCCATCTCGATCGTAATCGACCGCTCCGACACCACCTCCCGAGAACTGAAACATCCTCATTCCCGGCCCGGCCATTTTGTCGCCGTGCTGAAATTCAAACCGCAGACCCGCCGCGTCCGATTCTTCCACAAATCGGATCGGACTACTTATTGAAGTACTCATCTGCTGAGGGACCACAGTCGGTTGCGTTAACGGGTTTGGATTCATCCAGTCGGGCAGCGCGTAACTGCTGAGGTCGTGTGTTAACGCCGACTGAGCAGCCTTCTGAACTCGTGGAGAGTCCGACGAAGGCCGACCAATAGGCTTGAGTGCCTCCGCGCCCTGAGGAAATCGTTTTCGCAGCATCTCGGCCCACGTCCACGCTTCCCACACGTGCCCACATTCCTGAGCCGCCAGTGCGACGCGAACAACCTTCTCCGGAGAGGCTTCCACATTGAATTGCTTCGCCGCCAGCAGCAGCTGCTGCAGGTGCTCGTTCCGACGTTGAAAGGCTTCCGCAATCTGAGTCTCGCCCAGCGATGCCAGAGCCTGGCCCAGTTGATGATGCGCGCTGCGCGGGGTCGCGGCGAGCGGCTTCCCAATAACACCGGACGGCTCCTCGCACATCGTGATGACTCAGCGAATAGTCGCCTCGGATGGCCCAGATATCAGCATGCTCATCACAGGTCTTTGAAAGGCCTTCATGCCACTTCAGAAACCCCGTGTCATCGCCCGCTTCCTTCAAAATCCTTCCCAGCCGCGCCTGAGCATCGCACAGATCAGGTCGTTGTGTGAGCCCCTTTTCATACAGTGGTCGAGCCGTCAAGAAATCATGCTGCTGCCACGCCTGATGCGCTGCAGCAAGCTGTGTCAGGGCGTCATCTGGCGCTGCCTTCTGATAGCTGGCCAACGCTGCGTTGTTTTCGGCTGCTGTATCACCCAGCCCAAGCAGCACAAGATCCACTTCGGCGCCTGGCCGGCTTGAACGCGTTTGACTCGCAGTTCGCTTGTCAGACTTGTCAGACCACACAGGCCATACAAAGCGGCGAGATGCGCTTCCGCCGCATGCGGATCGTCGTCCAATGCGACCGCTTCGCGAAGAAAATCTTCCGCTCTCGTCGGTTGAAAGAGTTGCAGCAGCAAGATGTCGCCCGCTCGAAAACATGCGGCCGCACGGCGTTCATGGTCCGCAGGGACGCGTCCGTACTCCACAACGGCCGATGTGTAATCTTTCTTTCGGGAGTACGCTTCTGCGGCCAGATAACAGACGTCCCCGTCTGCCGGATCCCGCTGCAATAGCGGATGCAACGGTTCCAAAGCCTTCTCGGGGTGGCCCTGCTGAAGTTGTTTTTTAGCCAGAGCGAGGCGATCCGCAGTATCATCCTGCCACATCAAGAGAAACACGAGCAGAACCACAAGGCACAGCAGCCCGATCGCCAGTCCTGTCTTCACTTTTCGTCCAAGTGCGATACTCATCGATGGATCTTTGGAGTCTCAGGAGGAAGTCGAATGGATCGCCGCTGACTTTCGAGTCACCCGGTGCCGCGCAGCCGCTCTGCCGCACATTCCCATTCCAAACACCCCGGAAATCCATGCCGGAAGTGTTTTGCTCAAGTATGGATCGCCTCAATGCGATTTTCGAGCCAGTGCCGCCAGAAAAGAGAACGCGACGAGCTGCCAAGGCGGTCCAGCGACCTAAACTCGCCCCTTGATCGGCGAGAATGCGGATCGTGCATCGCGACAGGGGCTCACGTAACACGCGTTCGTCTCAAACTT
>CAIJTV010000378.1:0-1538 GCA_903823635.1 uncultured Planctomycetaceae bacterium | reverse complement strand
CGGCGGAGTGAAAGATGGACTTGTGATCTGCTTCGATAAAGTTTCCGGCAAGGAGATCTGGAGAGCGTTGAATGATCCTGGCACTGGATACTGTCCTCCGGTGATTTATGAATTCGGCGGCCGACGCCAACTGATCATCTGGCATCCATCAGCCGTTTCTTCGTTGGACCCGGAGACCGGTACCGTGCTGTGGGAAATGCCATGGGACATCAAAGCTGGCTTGACGATTCCCATGCCTCGCAAGCTGGATGATCGCTTGTTTCTCACATCGTTCTATGAAGGCCCGCGGATGCTGAAAGTCGGCGCGGATAAGGCTGAGTTATTGTGGAAGGGCAACGGCGTAAATGAACAGCAGACTGATAAGCTGCATTCGATCATGCCGACGCCAGTTGTACGTGACAAGAACATCTTCGGTGTCTGCAGCTATGGTCAACTGCGATGCCTGAAGACAGATGATGGGGGTCGCGTCTGGGAATCTTTGGAAGCGACCGGCAGCGGCCGCTGGTGGAATGCGTTCATCGTGCCTCAGGGAGATCGCTTTTTTCTGCATAACGAGCAGGGCGATCTGATCATCGCCAACTTAACTGAGGCCGGCTATGAAGAAATCAGCCGTGCGAAACTGGTCGAGCCGACTCGTCCGGTCCAGCGTCGAATGACCATCTGGTCGCATCCGGCTTTTGCAATGAAGAGCGTGTTTGCTCGCAATGACAAGGAGCTGGTGCGAGTCAACCTTGCGAAGTGAGCCAACATTAGGCTTGAATAGCGAGGCCTCCGCATTTTCGGCACGATGCGAATTCTCGAACGGCAGCCGCACATCAGTTTTGCGATTTGACAGAGCTCATTCAATCGCGATGATGGTTTGGGTCGCGAGGATCAAAGCTTGCTGGCGTCTCGGAATTCTTTCTCGAAGCTCTCGCCGAAGATCGTGTTCACATTTCCCTTTTCGCGGATTTCCCTGCGAACCTTTTGGCGAGCTTCCAGTTTCATCTCGTTCAGCAGCGTCGTTTCAATTTCCTTCTGGACTTCCTGGAAGGGAATTGTGCCCGGGTCGCGATGATCAATGACCTTGTAGACTTCAAAGCGATCGCTGCGCACCTGAACGCTGGAGATTTCTTCGTCCGGCATTTCGAACAGCATGTCTTCGAGAGCTTTGTCTGTCAAAGAGCCGCGTTTAATCCAGCCGATCTCCCCGCGTTTTTCAGCGGTCATCGTATCCGACAAAGCCTGAGCCACATCACCGAAGTCTTTGCCACTCTGGAGTTGAGTTACGACATTCGTCATGGCCTGTTCAGCACCGTCACGACCTCCGTGATCGCGGAAGCGGATGACGATTTCGGCAAAGCGAACTTCTTCAACGGGCGTGTAGTCGTTGATATGTTCCTGATAGTAGCTCACGAGGACTTCTCGATCGATCGTTTCGGGAACTTTGATCGAGGTTCCAATGTAGCCTTCTACCATCTGCATTCGCAGGAAATTGTCGCGAAGCGAATCGACGGAAATTCCTTCTTTGGCCAGTCGCTCATCAAGCTGCTGGTCGG
>CAIJTV010000377.1:0-2151 GCA_903823635.1 uncultured Planctomycetaceae bacterium | reverse complement strand
GTCATTCTCTCTTAGAAAAGAACAGCAGCAGATTTCGCTGATCGGCCAAAACTGGGACAACGATCCCGCGCTCGATCCGTTTACAGTCGTGCTGACCAGAAGACCCAGCAACAAACCGGCCTTTATGACTGTAACACAGGCCGGACTGATCGCGTACATCGGAATGAGTGAAGCCGGGATGGCTGCCTGCCTGAATTCTCTGCCAGCCCCGGCGCGCGCTGTGGGCGTTCCGCACTACTTTACGCTGCGGCGAGTTTTTGAAGGGCAATCACTGAAGCATGCCGTCAGCGTTATCTCGGACGCAACAAGAGCAATCCCAGCCAACATAATGCTCAGCACTCCCGATGGCCCCGCGAACCTGGAAGTCACGATTGATGACGTGAAAGTGCTCAGACCAGAGGCAGAGGACGTATTGCTCCACACAAATCATTGTCTGCATCCGGATCTCGCTTCCATGAATAGTCAGTTTCCGGAGCTGATTCAGTCCCGGCCTCGACTGGAGCGGATGAGCCAGATCTTGAAGACCGGCGTTTCCTGCGCGAGCATGGAAAGCCTGAAGGCCGCACTGCAGGATCATACGGAGTTCCCGCGATCCGTCTGTCGTCACGCAAATGACGATCCGGGCCACGGCTACTGGAAGACTGTATTTTCTGTGATTATGTCCGTTGAATCCGGAGAGATGCATATTGCACGGGGCAATCCGTGTGAAGCACCTTATGAGGTTTACGGGTTGTGAGCCGCCCGCTTGCGGCAGATTCTGCGGGTCTGGAAGTCCGGAAGAATGGCGATTTGTGAGACGCACAGGCAGCGTTATGGCAGGCATAAAGCGAAAACCCGGCACATCCGGAACAAACCCTACAGTTTCACAAATTGCCTGACCGATACTTCCGCTATGACCGTCCTGATGCGCAGATTCTGTCGGTGCCACCGCGCAGAAGCTGAACATCAGGAATCGGGAGAACATCAGCGAAGGCAGTGATTTACTGCAGCTTCTCCAAGGATGGATCAATGCGGATTCGGCACTCACTCAAGGCGTTCGTGCCCTTCATACTCATGCTGGCAGCCGGGCGCAGCGTCCAGGCACAGTATGGCCCACCAGGTCCACAGCAGCCGATGCCGCAGGGGGCTTACCCGGGCGGTCAAATGCCGTACCCGTCGCAGTCGCCGTATCAGAAGCTGTTCGATCAGACGTATGTCTCGGACGGATTGTGGTTCAACAACTCCAACAACGGCTTCGGACCATTCAATAGTCCTCGCAAGTGGACCTTTGGAGTCGACTACACCCGAACACGCACTCGGAAGATGGGTGGCCTCGTCGGTGCTGAGGGAGTTCAAACCTATCTGCAACAGAACAGCGAGGCCGGGACCTTAGTTGTAGATGGGATGGACTACTACAACTACTTCAATGCCGCCTCGGGATCGATGATCCCACAGCTTGACAATGATGGGATGCGCCTGACCAGCGGATTCACAAACGCAGATGGTTCAGGTCTGTTGCTGAATGCTCAGTTCAGTGGTGCAGAGACAGCTACATTCGATGCCCGAGCGATCGCCCTTTCTCAGCGTATGGATACATTGACGGCTTTGAACATGCAGGCCTCCGGTGGTCACACCAGTGGCGTGGCCTTCAACGCTGGAGGAACTAATGATTATGACATCACTCAGAACCAAATTCTTCCCCCAGGCGTCGTGTTCGACTCCACTGATGTGGACAACTACGGTATCTACGGAACCACGTTCGACGTTCTTGATCGCACTGTGCTGAATCTCTATGGCATCCCGATTCTTTCGGGTGACCCATCCCCACCGAGCAATGGACTGAACGGTTCAACCGTTCCTTACGATCTGCAGTTTATCCTGCAACATCAACTAAATACTTACGGCGGATCAATTGACTGGGCCTTCACACCCACGATTGATCGCGGCAATCTTGTTGTGCGACCAATCGTCGGCGGTCGCTACTATCGTGTCGACGAAACATTCGCCTTCTATGGCGAATCAACGCTGCTGTCCTACGGAACGGGAGATGGCACTTCTCCTGACAATGCCAAAATCTTCCCTGTTGGAGATGGTGTAATTTCCGGCACGGGAGGTGGTACCAACACGACCATCATCCCGGATACGCCGGGTGAAGGAGGGACAACGGACTTC
>CAIJTV010000376.1:0-1876 GCA_903823635.1 uncultured Planctomycetaceae bacterium | reverse complement strand
GCGTTCGTCTGCCAGTATCAATCCGCGCCAAAACGGCAGGCTGCAATTTGCCATTGTTTGGGCAGGTGCCTGCTTATTTTTCGCAAGATGTTCCCTGTAAACAACTTGCGTCATGAAATGCTTTGGTGGCACGTAATTCGCTTCGACGCGAAGCTCACTGGTGCATTTTCTGCAAATCTGGCCGCTGACAGTCCGGTATGCCTTAACGGCCGACCGGGGGTTAGTGGAAATTAATTTGTAAACTCACAAGAAGTTCGATCGACAGGTCAGGAGAAAGTCATGGCGAAGAAGGCTTCCGCGGCAGGCACTCGCATTGTGCCTCTGGGGGATCGCGTTGTGCTGAAGCGAGCCGAGGCTGAAGAGAAGACAGCCGGCGGGATTTTGCTTCCGGATTCAGCTCAGGGCAAACCACAGCGTGGAGAAGTGATCGCGGTTGGCGACGGTCATACCAACGACAAGGGTGGCAAGATTCCATTGTCGGTTAAAGAAGGCGATCGAGTGATCTTCAGTTCATATGCTGGAGACGAGATCATTGTTGGCGACGTCACCTACCTGTTGATGCGCGAGAGCGACATTCTGGCGAAGGTCTGATTTGTCGGTACTTGAAGGACTCCAGCCGGACACTTCCGTGCTCTGACCTTTCCACTCGTCTCAGTCTGATATTCAAAGTTTTAGATTTATCTCATCGGAGAAGTTCGACATGGCAAAGATGATTGCCTTTGATCAGGAAGCTCAGGAAGCCATGCGTCGTGGAGTCACGAAGCTGGCACGGGCCGTAAAAGTAACTCTTGGCCCACGCGGTCGCAATGTGATCATTGAAAAGAGTTTTGGTTCACCGACCGTCACAAAGGACGGTGTGACTGTTGCTCGTGAAATCGAACTGCCAAATAAGTTCGAAGACATGGGTGCTCGCATGGTTCGCGAAGTAGCCAGCAAGACCAGCGACGTTGCTGGTGACGGCACAACAACAGCGACCGTGATGGCAGAGGCAATCTACAACGAAGGCCTGAAGGCTGTTGTAGCCGGTGTCAGCCCGCTCGACATGAAGCGTGGTATGGACAAGGCTGTTGCCGATATCATCGAAAACCTCCGTGGGATGGCTCAGGATTGCCGCTCCAAGAAGGCAATTGCTCAGGTTGGCACAGTAGCGGCCAACGGGGACTCAGAAATTGGCCAGATTCTGGCTGACGCAATGGAGCAGGTTGGCAAGGACGGGGTTATCACCGTCGAAGAAGGCAAGAGCCTTGAAACCAGCTTCGAAGTTGTCGAAGGTCTGCAGTTTGACCGTGGTTACCTGTCACCGTACTTCGTGACTGATTCAGAGAGCATGGAAGTCGTCCTTGAAGACGCTTACGTGCTGATTCACGAAAAGAAGATCTCCAGCATTAAGGACCTTGTCCCTGTTCTGGAGAAGGTCGTTAACTCCGGCAAGCCGCTGTTGATCATTGCGGAAGAAGTTGAAGGCGAAGCCCTTGCAACTCTCGTTATCAACAAGCTGCGTGGCACCTTCAAGATCGCTGCCGTAAAGGCACCTGGTTACGGCGATCGTCGTAAAGCAATGCTGCAGGACATCGCCATCATGGTTGGTGGCACCGCAATCTTCGACGACCTGGGAATCAAGCTGGACAGCATCGAACTGGCCGACCTTGGAACAGCTCGCAAGATTGTTATCGACAAAGACAACACGACTGTTGTTGAAGGCGGCGGCAAGAAGGGCGACATTCAGGCACGAATCGAACAGATTCGTCGTGAACTGGCTGGCAGCTCCAGTGACTACGATCGCGAAAAGCTCGAAGAGCGAATTGCGAAACTCGCAGGTGGTGTTGCTCAGATCAACGTCGGTGCCGCAACCGAAAGCGAAATGAAGGAGAAGAAG
>CAIJTV010000375.1:0-2235 GCA_903823635.1 uncultured Planctomycetaceae bacterium | reverse complement strand
CGCAGGATAAATTGCGTGTGTCGAAATCCCTGCGTGCGAAAATATGTATGAGGATTACGTGGGTCCGGAGCGGGATCCTGATAGCCCAGTCGTTTTCGCAGCGCTTCGCTAAGCGGCTTTGCGATCTCTTCACGACGTGCGTCAGAAATAATGCGGTCTGATTCGAACAAGCGTTCTATGACCGCCAGCGTTCTTTCAGGAACACTAAATCGTCGAGGACATTCCGAACGCAGCAATGGCTCGATGTTTGCGGTGAGTCCTCCGGTGCGACTGATCCATTCTCGCCGTTCATCAATCACCATTGTGTCGAAGACCAAGTCACCCAGACGCTGCATGCGGCGAGTCATCAACATGGAGATCAGGCCGACGGTGTAGCAGAACGGAAGCATATCGGCCGTTCGCAAAAAGTTACGACCGATGGCGCTGGTGACGTCGATCGGAGTCCCGTTCGTCCGTACCACACGGAGCCCGGCCGATTTCTTTCCGGGCGTCTGGCCGTTCATCCACGATTCGAACAGACTGCCATAAAACCAGTTCATCACGAAGCCAATGATCGACATGATCCCGGTCACGAAGTTTCCACTGGAGTCGGCAAAGACACCAACTGCTGACAGCAGGATGCCAACACCTGCAAGGATGCCCAGCTTCAGAAGATTGTCAATCAGCCAAGCCCAGGCTCGAGTTCCGGGTCCTGCAATCACAAATTGAAAATCAACACCTTCCGGAGTCTCGACGACGACTCGTGTGTCCACTTTTCGTTTGTGGTTTTCGTTCATGACCGAGATAAGAAAAGTTGACGCAGTGTGGCCAGAAATGCGGGGTAAAGGCAGACCGACGGGAGGCTTAAGTTGACTTTTAGACTCTGCCTGACAGGAGACCTGCTGACGCTTGGCAACGATGACAGAAACCCAGTATTAATGCAAGCCGATGGAGAGCCAGGGACGAGCCGATGGCGATTGTGGAGTGCGGTGGTGGGTTTCGATCAGTCCGTCGCCGGAAGCAATGCCGTGACGAACTCTGCGGTGTAAAAAGACGGTTTTTCGTGACCTTAGGACCTGGCTTCTGACAATTCGGTTTTGCGATATCTCCCAGCGGAAGACGGCTTCGTCAACGAGCAATCGGGCATCGTAAGCATCACGTCAGACGTTTCATGCCGAGCACGATAGCCAGCTATTCGATTGGTTCTGTTTAGCGACAATTATTTTTCGTTGGATTAGCGGGACGAGTGCTCTGTTCGCTAATTGATGGTTCCCAAGCGGTATTCGAACTCGCAAAATGGTCGCCTACGTTTGGATAGATGAAGATCCCCGGCACACACACAGCGATGGTCAAATCTTAAAAATCCGGATTATCGAGAGATCCGAGAGGTAAGATGCTTCGCCGTTATAACGTCCAACCAGTGTCTCGACATCGTCGAGATGTTTGGCCTCGTGACTGCCGCTATTTCTCCGAAAACCTTTGGGAACAAGTTCCAACGCAGCTCGCGTTAGGAACATGAGATGCCATTGAATTCGAGTGATGCTTTAAGATTTTGTTTGCCGTAGTGACCCCATGGTTTTTGAAGTTTGGTCTATCGTTGGGGACTTTGTGTCTGTTTCTTTCTGTTGTCAGGAATCATCTCATGAAAATCAGCGTGGTTGTTTTGCTTGCGGTCAGTTTGTTCGTTTCCGCATGTGATGCGAGTACGAACAATCCATCGAATTTTAAAGTCAAGTCTGCCCTTGATGATTCAACGTTTGAGCTGTCGCAGCATAAGGGCAAGATCGTTGTGCTGCACTTTCTGCTGAAGACTGAGTGTCCGATCTGCCTCCGGTATACGCACGACTACGCCGCTCTGGCAGAGAAAAGCCCGAACGTTGTTCATGTCTTTCTCAAACCCGATAGCGAAGATGACATCAAGGCCTGGGCAGAGGGGCTCGACGAAAAAGGACTCCATGGCTTGCCAAAAATCTACCGCGACGTGGATGCACGCATTGCGGATAAATTCAAAATCCCTGATGGCTACAAGTTTCATGGCCAGACGGTTCATTATCCGGCGTTGATCATACTTGACGGAGACGGCAAGGAACGATTTCGCTACGTCGGAAAGTCCAATGCGGATCGATTGCCGATTAACGACTTTGAAGCGAAGTTGGTCGAAATGAAAGAATGAAGCACTGAATCGATCAGGGATTTTCGTCTGATGGAAGATGTATGAAACTTCGCTTCTGCTTAAGATAATGTAATTGAAGGTCG
>CAIJTV010000374.1:0-1782 GCA_903823635.1 uncultured Planctomycetaceae bacterium | reverse complement strand
GGTCAGCTCATGCAGAAGCCATCTCTTCACCGAATGGAGTCGGTCTCGTCAAGGTGATGGGGCGACATTCTGGTTTCATCGCCTGCTATGCGGCTCTTGCCAAAAGTGATGCCAACTATGTTTTGATTCCTGAGATTGGATTTCAACTGGATGGCCCTCAGAGGCTGTGAAGAAATACCAGCTGTGGCAAGCTGAATGAGTTTCAGCGGTCAAGAATTTCAAGACCGGGGAATCACACGAATCGAGCTGTGGCTGTGTTGGATTGAGCAGAGTGATTCAACGTTTGTAGCCCACGTTGTGTGTGAGTTTTGGTGCGAGTGCTGGCATGTTGCATGGTTCTGGAGATGCTTTCAGTGGTTGTTGAGGAATTCGAGATAAGACTGCTGAGTATCTGGCACGCAGAGACTGCGGAAGCGTTGAAAGTTGTAAGCCAGTGCATGCCACAGGGACTGGGCCAGGACTTTCAGTCGGCCTCGCACGCGAAACTGCGACAGCCCATGATTGCGACAGAAGGCGTTTGGAAATTCAGCCGCTGCACCGCGTCGGCGATAGGTTTCCTGAGCGGCTTCTGATTTCATTCGTGCACGAAAGGCAGCATATTCGTCCGTGTCGCTGGCCTGTCGTTCATGCGGATCACCGCCTTTGCCAAGAATCTGCTTTTCGCTGGTAACCGGGCCGAAGAACTTTGTGCCAGCACGTTCCACCGATGTGACTCCATCCTTTTTGCTGAAGCCGCCATCCGCCAGCCACTGTTCAGGAGTTGTGTCGTACTGCTCGCACACACGAGTGTGCATTGGTTCGAGAAGACCCGCATCACTGCCTACAGTTTCGACGTTGACATCCACGATCACCAGCGCATCCGCATCGCTGCCGAACTGCACGTTAAAGGCTGGCCTGAATCCACCATCTCCCATCTTCATGCGGCGAGCATCCGAATCGGTTGTGGACGCTCGCGGCGTGCTTCGCTGCTGCCCTTCACTCTTGCTGGAATTGCGTTTATCCCAGGATTTTTGCAGTTCTTTCATCTGCTCACACGCTTCCTGCAGACGCTGGTTTTTTTCTCGTGCGGCCCGCTCACGAGCAGACTTCTGACGATGCGACGGCGCATCACTCCCCCTGCTGTTTTCATCGGAATCATCATCATCGTCGCCGGACTCCAGCTGTTCGAGATACGCCTGTGCTGCGGCACGCGATTCTTCCAATGTCTCCTGACGACGAAAACTGCTGCTGCCTGCGGAGGCCCTCACGCGCATGCCATCCTGGGCGATCGTCTCCAGCTGCACAAGGCCATGATGATGCAGGATCGCCACAGAATCGGTGAGGATACGTTTAAGCAATTCACGATACTGCGAACGAAAATCACAGATCGTGTGATAATTGACTGACACGCCTCCGCAGAGATATTCATAAATCACGTCGCGTTCCGTCAGAATCGCAATTCGTCGCCCACTTGTTTCTCCTTCGAGCGTTGCATACAGCCACAGACAGAACAGAATTCGTGGATCAATTGGTGCTCGCCCGACATTGTCTTTCGTGGCTCGGATGTCGGCATAGAGTTCACTGAGATCAAGCGAATCAACAAAGCTCACGACCTGTCGAGCCAGATGATCCCTCGGGACCATCTGATCCAGCGACTTCGTCCGTAATTCCATCTGATGTCGCTCCGGCAACTGCACCCGAGCCTGACCACGCTGCTGAGTTTTTGTTTTCGTGCTCATAAAATCCCTTGTAGCGCACCGAAACCATCTCCACCAGGTCAAATTCTAAAAATAAAAAGCAATG
>CAIJTV010000373.1:0-2115 GCA_903823635.1 uncultured Planctomycetaceae bacterium | reverse complement strand
CACCAGCCAGTCAACAAACGGGGACGCTGCATTTCGGGCCGTCATCGGCCGTAAAAACCAAAGCACCGACATCAAGCTCCGATTCAGCTCCACCGATGACCCGTCCGAAGTCGGCAACACAGTCAGAAGAGTACGACGGCGTTGTTTACTTCACGGGCGACACCACTGCGAAACCAAAGCCGGAACAAGAGACGGCAACTAAGCCAGCAAACGGTCGTCGTAGTACGATTACCGATCCAAGCCAGCACCCGATCGAGATTCCTGTTGAGTAGCTCTCAGGCATCCACGAACTGCAGCCGTTGATTTCATCTGCCGTTCAAGTGCGTGAGATTTGTAGCTTCGAGTCAAATACACCAGGCCTATGAGGCCATTGAAAAAGGTGTATGGAACGCTCCATGGCGCAGAATTCTGATCGTCGAATGGTATGATCAACTGACGCCGCACAAGAGCCCGTGTATAGTGGCGGTGAGAAACATCCGGCAATGCTCTTCGCTCCTTCGCGCGATTCAATATCGCTCTGAAAAAGCAGAAGACCGTTGCTTCGGATGTCCCGACTTACCCCCACTGCTCACATGAGGTATCACGCATGCAACGACATTTCCTTATAGTCATCGCACTGGCTGTGTTGATCAATCAACACATAAAAGCGGACGAAGGATCTCTGGATCTTTACTTCATTGATGTCGAGGGCGGCGCGGCGACTTTGATCGTGACGCCTTTCAAGGAATCGATCCTGATCGACTCCGGATACCCCGATAATCAAGCACGTGACCTCGACAGAATTATTCACGTGGCAAAAGATGTCGCCGGACTGAAGAAGATCGACCATGCCGTCGTTTCCCACTGGCATCTCGATCACTTCGGCAATCACGCCGCGTTGGCTGCGAAGTTTGGAATTGGGCAGTTTTGGGATCGAGGCATCCCGGATGATCTGGCCGAGGATCCTCAATATCCGGATCGCATCGCCGCTTACCGCGCGGCCTCTCAGAATGCGTCTAAAGCTTTGCGCGTGGGAGATTCTCTGCCTCTCAAATCGGGAAAGACGCCGTTGACAGTCAAGGTGATGACATCCGGGCGAGACGTGCTGACCGGCGTCGGCGAATCCAATCCGTTTGTCGATCGCCATCAACCACAGCCCGATGATCCCAGCGACAACTCCGCCAGCCTGAGCCTTCTTTTTGGCTTCGGTGACTTTCGATTTCTGACCTGCGGCGATTTGACATGGAACACCGAAGCCAAGCTGGTGACGCCACGCAACCCCGTGGGTAAAGTCGACCTGTTTATGGTGACTCATCATGGTCTGCCGGTCAGCAATAATCCGGCCCTTGTTCTTGCGATCGATCCTGTCGTTGCCGTCATGTGCAACGGCCCAAAAAAGGGCGGGGCGGAGCAGACTATGAAAACCCTGAAAGAAGTTCAGTCACTGAAGGACTGGTACCAGTTGCATCTCAACGTGGATCTCGACCCTAAACTTCAGGCACCATCGGAGTTCATCGCGAATGCTGCGCCGACTGCCGACTGCAAGGGCCAGTGGGTCAAAGCCTCGATCGCACCAGATGGCAAAAGCTACACCGTCCAGATTGGCCCCGACGGTGAACAGCGACGCTATAACACTCGCGAACGACAGTGACCTGATACGTCCTTAGCCCCTGATGCTCAGCATCAGGGTCGGAAAATTGCGTGCCGTCAAACTATCAGCCGGAACGCGTTAGCGTCCGGTTCTTGCCGCAAAAAACAACCGGGGGCTAATGCCCGGCGGCTGATGAAAACATGGCGATGACCAGGTGCTCAGGATCTCTGCATCGACCGTCCGGATGACTGATTGCCGTGACGATCCATGGCAATCAGTTGCTGGTGGATCTATGCTCAAGATCGATTCATGCAACTTCGCGATGCAGAAATAGAATTTCGCCACGCCCAACGGAAACCAGGTCTCCGTGATAGAGATCGACACTCGCTTCAAGCAGTGCTGGATCTAAAGAGAATCCCGCATCTTTCAAGGTTCGCAACATCAGCCGCACAGCCTGTGGTCGATAGGTTGATGCAAAACGAAAACTCGGAAGCAAGTGAGGAGGATTCGGCCCAAAGAGTGCTAATGTACCTCGTCGCATTCCT
>CAIJTV010000372.1:0-1562 GCA_903823635.1 uncultured Planctomycetaceae bacterium | reverse complement strand
AGGCGTGATAATACATGCGATACTTTGATTCCTGCTTGTCATGCAGCACGGTGAAATATCCACAGCCGTTTCCTTCCCACGGTGCATCGCATGTCACGGCGATGTCTTCTCGAACCGGTGAATGCACCAGTAACTGCACATTGTTCATCTCGCCAAGCAGATGATCGTCGATAAACAGTTCTCGCTGAGCTCCCAGGTTGATAACTTCATTCGTCTGGCCATAAGTCTTATGGCATATCGGATCGAAGAACAAAGTTGCGACGATCAATAATCCCAGTCGGGAGATGTCCGTGTTCATGCAGAAGGTCCTGAGTAGCGGCGGGTAAGCAACGGATGGCGGGCAGAGCAAAGTCTGTGCGTGCATGCTCGGCGATTCACCGTCACACTGCAAGTTTCCGGAACACCATGTTTGTGGGAGTGAAGTTGTTGATTTCAGCAGGACCAGACTGCTGGTCTGCCTGGACATCGCTGCTTTCCTCGACTTGTGTGCCCGTGACGACAATGAGCGGCCGGAAGTTCTCACCGTACTGCACGCTGGGGCGTATGAAGGCCAAAGTGCATTGAGGCAGAATGTGTCTCCTGCCGCTCGTCCAGATGCAAACCGACCTGAGTCTGATCCGCGCAACATCGCAGCAATTGCTCAGGCCGCAGTATTTGCCGCATGGGCTGGTGCGGCGGCGAAATTCTCCGCAACCAAATCCATTCAGGTTGTGCGGGGTTTGAGGAATGTCCCTTGTTTTGCATCGAACAGTCGCACGAATCGCGGGTTCCCGTCCGATACAGAAAACGGAGTTAAGTTTTTCACGCCCAACGGATGGGGCTCTTCGATGTCGCTTCAATGCCTGCCACGCCATATTTCGTTCGTCACTCTTGCCGTGGTGATGAGCTTGACTCAGTTCGTCGCCGGGAATGAGATTCCCTGGTCCACTGATATCGAAAGTTCCCTGCAACAGGCGGCCTCAACGGGACAGCCTGTGCTTCTGGAATTTACTGCTGACTGGTGTATGTATTGCAAGCGGATGGAGAAAACGACCTTCGTTGATCCACGCGTTGTGAACTTCGTGAACCAGAATTACGTTGCTGTGCGAATTGACGCGGACGAGCACAAACAGTTAGTCGCCGATCTCGATATCAAGGGCCTTCCAGCCATTCTGGTTGTCTCTCCGACGCTGCAGATCATCGAGCGAATTCCTGGCTTTCAGACCCCGGAAGCTCTTTTGACGAAGCTGAACAAGAGTTCCAAAGCCAACCAGCAGCAAGCCGCACAGAATCCAGCGGCCAACCGATCGGTTCAGCAACCCGTAATTGCAAGACCAGCATCTGCCGTTGTCTCAGCTAAAGCTCGTCCATCAAAGCAGGAGCTTGAATTCGAGCCGCTAGAGACCGAACAGCCGATGGCGGAAGAAGCAACGGAAGAAGCAACGGAAGAAGCAACGGAAGAAGCAACGGAAGAAGCAACGGAAGAAGCAACGGAAGAAGAAGCTACGGAAGAGCAGGAATCTCAGCCAGAGTTTGTGACTGTCGCCGAGCAGGAAACATCTGAACCCGCTGCCGAAGAAGCT
>CAIJTV010000371.1:0-5141 GCA_903823635.1 uncultured Planctomycetaceae bacterium | reverse complement strand
TTGGATGCCTCAAATTCGCTCAGGACGACTCTCAGGCTTTGGCAGGCAGAGCAGGCCGCACATGTTGGACGAAACAGTGTCCTGCCGAAGCGACGCCAGCCGCGCGACAAAAGTTGCTCGTAACGCGCCTCCGTCAGCTTGTAGGCCAGACGATAAGTCATTTTCGCGGTTTGGCCCGGCAGATAGGAGCAGGGCGTGGGAGTTCCTTCGATTTCCAGCTCTCCGGAAGGCTCGTCGCGTGATAAGTCGTCATTGACCATAGTAAACTTTCCGAAACGACATCGCTGGTTTCGGGCTGTTGAGTAAGAGAGACTGCCGCGACACCAGAACGACCGATGCCGTTTCTGAATTGTTGGACGATCGCCAGAATCATTCTACTGACTGAGCTGATCGCCTTCTGAAATCGTCCGAATTGAATGAATCGAAATGAACGAAACTCTGAAGAACGCTGTCGACCTGCTGCTTCTAAGGCAAGATCTCACCGATGCCGACGCCTGCCAGTGCATCGGCGCGATCATGGATGGACAATGTGATCCAGTCGATATTGCCTCCTTTCTGACAGCCATGGCCTGCAAAGGTCCGGTTGCCGATGAAATCGTTGGGGCCGCTCGTGCGATGAGACGGCGAGCTGCCCCGATTGTCACATCGCGTCAACATCTGCTGGACACCTGCGGAACCGGTGGAGATCGCCTGCATACATTTAACATCAGCACGGCGACAGCAATCCTGGCGGCGGCTTGCGAAGTTCCCGTCGCGAAGCATGGCAATCGCAGCGTTTCCAGTTCCAGTGGATCTGCGGATGTGCTGGAAAGCCTGGGCGTAAATATTTCGTTGACTCCCGAAGCGGCTGGTCGCTGTCTTGACGAAGTCGGCATCGCCTTTTGTTTCGCACCGTTGATTCACGGAGCGATGAAGCATGCCGCACCAGTCAGAAAACAACTTGGCATCCCGACGATCTTTAATCTTCTGGGGCCTCTGACAAATCCTGCCGGCGCAGAATATCAATTGCTGGGAGCCAGCTCGTTTGCTCGCGCGGAACTGCTGGCCTCTGCATTGGCCGCGTTGGGGGGGCGTCGTTCGATTGTCGTCTGTGGCAACGACGAGCTGGATGAAGTGTCACTGTGGGGCACAACTCGAGCATTCGAAATCCATGGCGGGCAAGTGACGCTTCAAACCTGGACGGCTGACTCGTTCGGATTATCGGAATGCTCCGTGGATGCATTGCGAGTCAGCTCGGCGGCAGAGAGCGGAGCGGTGATTCAGTCGATCTTTCGAGGCACAGCTCCCATCCCCGCGTCTATGGTTCTGGCGAATACGGCCGCGGCGTTGTTAGCCTGTGAACGAGTGACTGACCTTAAAGCGGGAGTAAAGATTGCCTCCGATGCAATTCACTCCGGCGCAGCTCTGAAAACTCTGAATCATCTGATCGAATGGACGCAGGCTCAGAGCCAGAGCTGAACATGCTGATTACGCCGAGAAAGAAAATCGGTGGTTCGAATCTAAAAACAGGACTGAGAATTAATGTCATCGGATTCTCCGCAGTCCTCAATCGGCGGATTTCACGGACGCTATCTGCGAATCGATCTGACGAAAGGTGAGCCAACTTCGGTTCCTCTGGAGGCCGCTTTTCTGAGAAGTTATCTCGGAGGGGCAGGTCTTGGTGTGGCAATTCTGCTGCGTGAAGAATCGGCTGGCGTCGATCCACTGTCCCCGGAAGCCGCACTAGCGTTTGTGTTCAGTCCGTTAGTCGGCAGCCCGTTGACCACCTCCGCCAAGTTCGCTGTAGTCAGCAAAAGCCCTTTGACAAATCGGATTAATGATTCGCTGGCCAGTAGTGGCTTTGCCATTGCTGGAAAGAGAACGGGGTTCGACGCAATTGTGCTGATTGGAAAAGCAAAGTCGCCTTCGGTTCTGATTATTGACGACGACCAAATTCGGCTTGAGCCGGCCGATGATTATTCAGGACTTACTAACCGGGAGACTCAGCAATTGCTTCGCAGTCGTATCGGGATGGACTTCCAGACGGCCACGATTGGCCCAGCCGGAGAACGTCTCGTTCATTACGCGACCATTTCTCATGATGGTCGCCATGCTGGTCGAGGTGGCAGCGGGGCGGTGCTGGGTTCCAAGAACATCAAGGCGATTGCGGTCCGAGGTTCTCATCGAGTCACCTGGGCTCGAACTTCAGAGCTGATGACTCTTGCCAAACAGCTGTCCGAGAAATCATTTGGTCCGGCCACAGCCAAGTATCGTGAGCTGGGTACAGCCTCCAATCTGCTGACATTCAATCGGCTGAATGTTCTGCCCACGCATAATTTTCAAAAAGGTAGTTTCCCCGGTGCCATTGAAATCTCGCCGGAAGAACTGAGCGTTGCTCGCGAGAGAACTCGAAGCTCCTGTGCGGCCTGCACGATTGGCTGCGAACATCTTTACAGTCTGAAAACTGGCGGCGAACCGGTGCGGCTGGAGTACGAAAATCTCTTCGCGCTCGGGCCGATGTGTGGCATCAACGATCCTGAAATTGTACTGAAAGCCTCGCAACTGTGTGATGAAGCGGGGCTCGACACCATCAGTGCCGGGGGCACAATCGGGTTTGCGATGGAATGCGTTCAGCGAGGACTGCTGAAAGATTGCGACTGGCTGCAATTTGGTTCGGGCGAGGCCTTGCTAAGGGCACTGAATCTAATCATCAGCGGCGAAGGAATCGGTCGCATGCTGGCTCTCGGCAGCCGCGCGATGGCACATGAAGTGGGTGGCAATTCGCTCGACTTTGCGCCGCAGGTTAAGGGGCTGGAGTTTCCCGGTTATGATCCGCGAGGACTCCAGATGATGGCTCTTGGTTTTGCGGTCGGAACACGCGGAGCTGACCATAATCGCTCGGGAGCCTATGAGGTCGATTTTTCGGATGCCGTTGATCGCCGCAAAGTTGGCCCGGAGTCTGTTCATCTTGCGATCGAAACCGAAGACAAAGCTGCAGTGATGGATTCACTGATTCTGTGCAAATTTCTGCGAGCAGTCTTTCAGGATTTCTTTGCGGAGTCTGCAGAGATTCTTGCACTTGTCACGGGATGGGACGTCACGGCCGCAGAACTTCGTGCCACCGCCCAGCGAATCGTGGCGGCTCGCAAGCGATTCAACATTCTTGCGGGCTGGACGCCCGCCGAAGATACTCTCCCGCAGCGACTGTTGCAGGAGGCAATCCCCGAGGATGCTCGCGCACATTTGTCAGAAGATCGCCTGATGTCGCTCATCAAAGCCTACAATCTGGCGCGAGGATGGACGGCGGACGGCTGGCTGCCGGACTGAGTTATCCAGAGGGGTGCAGTCGCGGATGATTGTCAAGATGGGAGGACGAGGCTTCTGCCGAGCCACTTCACTGCCGAAATCCGCGACTGCACCCATCCAGAGAAGGGATTCCCTCCGACTATACAAAGCCCGACAAGGATTTGGTAAGGTTCTAAATTGAAGCTTTCAGCTCAAGCGGCCAGGATTGCCAGACAAATTCGGCGGTCGGCAGGGTTTAGAAAATTCAGCCTCACGAGTTCGTCGAAAAACACGGCAGGTTTCAGGAATCACAGAGTGGCAAGCGGAACGTCTCAGTTTACATCGCTCTTCGACAATGCCCTGCTGAATCAGATTGAGCGGATGAGGCTGCGGCCGATTCGTCGGCTGACCAATCGCAGTCGTGGGGAGCATCTCTCCGGAAAGGGCGGTAGCAGCACCGACTTCGCGGACTATCGAGATTACGCGGCCGGAGACGACTTGCGATATGTCGACTGGAATATCTTCGCCCGTCTGCGACGTCCCTATATCAAACAGTTTCAGCACGAAGAGGAAATGCATGTCGTGCTGCTGGTGGATGCGTCCACATCAATGTTGTTTGAAGACAAGCTGTTGCGAGCTCGACAAGCAGCCGCCGCATTCGGAATCATGGGACTTTTGAACGTCGAACGCGTCAGCGCGTATGCGATTCATTCCCAGCCGGAAAAGCCGTGGATGTTTCCGCCGGGCGCGGGAAGAACTCGCATTCGCCAGTTGCTGGCCTTTATGGAACAACTGGAAGGCGGCGGCAACGTGCCGATTGAAAAAGCCATCGAGACCATGCTGAGATTTCATCGAGGTCGCGGTGTGGCCATCATCATCAGCGATTTTTTAACGTTCGGTGATATCAGTCGCCCCATGAATATGCTTTACAGTTCCGGACTGGAAGTCTGGGGTCTGCAGATTTTGGCCGAGTCAGAAATCAATCCGAACGTGCAGGGAGATCTGCGATTCGTCGACAGTGAAACTCAGGAAACGCTCGACATCACGAATGCGTCAGAGTTACTGAACGTCTACAACGATCAGCGATTATGGTTGCAGAGTCAACTCGATACGATGTGTCGCAGTCGGCAGGGACGGTTCCTGTCGGCCAGTTCCGGGTCCTCCATTCAGTCGATCCTGTTTGATCAACTGTGTCGTCAGGGGTGGATTCTGCGATGAGATGGCCCAGCTTTGTGAATCTGTTTGGAGCCTGGTTCTTCCTGGCGCTGATCCCGCTGATCATTCTTTACTTCCTGAAACTGCGGCGGCCGAAGATGGAAGTCCCATCGCTGGTGCTGTGGCAAAGCGTGGTCAATGACCAACGAGTGAACTCGCCGTTTCAAAAGTTTCGCCGCAATCTTCTGCTGTTACTGCAGATCCTGCTGTTGTGTCTTTTGGTGCTCGCACTCATGCAGCCGTTTTTGTCTGCGGATGCTGAAGTGGCTCAGTACATGCCCGTGCTGATTGACTGTTCGGCCAGCATGGCGGCTACGGATGAGATTACTGGCAAGAGTCGTCTGGAGCTTGTTAAAGAACAGGTTCGTGAGCAGATCGGAAGTTTATCCGGCGATCAGAAGATGTCTCTGTTTTCGTTTTCTGCGACCGGACGCCGCCTGACCGATTTCACCAGTGACCGACGTCAATTGTTGAAGGCTCTGGATCTGCTTGAACCTTCCGATCTGCCCGGACAGTTGGATGATGTGCTCCGCATGGCGGCCGCGTACACTCGCACGTTTCCTATTGAAACTGTCACGATCATGACGGACGGCAATCTGCCCGATCAGGTCGATTTTGAACTGCCGTTTTCTTTGGATGTTCGACGAGTCGACGCTGGCGGT
>CAIJTV010000370.1:0-4027 GCA_903823635.1 uncultured Planctomycetaceae bacterium | reverse complement strand
TCGCGAACTTCATTTTCTGCGTGAGCCTTGTTCCATGCGGCTCGGACGACTTGTTCTTCAACGGCCTGAGGAATGACGATGATGCCGTCGATGTCGGCTGCAATCAGGTCGCCGGGCTGAATCCGGATGCCGTCGAGCTCAATCGGAATATCAATATCGATCACTCGTTGCCGGTCGCGACTGTCGTAAGGATTCATGCCTCGCGCAAAGACAGGGAATTGCATGGCCTTCATTTTTGCAACATCGCGAACCGCGCCATCGACAATGACTCCGACACATCCCGTATTGCGCGAAGCCGTCGTCAGGAGTTCGCCCCAGATGCCTGAGCGATTGGAGCCAGACGCCGCACATACGAGAATGTCGTCGGGGCGGCAGGAATCGACAGCGGCCAGTTCCAGCTTGTAAGGCTCGGGATCGGGGTGCGCCATGTCAGCCCACAGCGACGTCTTGCTGCGACCGATCAGTGTCAGATCCGGCATAGTGATGGGAACGATGGGTAGTCGAGGCGACTGCCGGGTGTAACCAAAGGAGTCCAGAGCGTCGCAGAGCAACGGAACAGAAAGAACCTCTCGCATCATGGCAAGAGTGATCTTTGCAGGATTTGGATCAGAGCTATTCGCGGAGGAATGCGAATTGGAGGCGGGATAATCTGCAGGGGGCATGACAAGTCCTGTCACAATAGAGTTTGGAGCTGACCGGCTGCATTGTGGCCGGTGAAATCACGGCTGCAAGCGATTGAGGCCGCGACTCACACGCTCCGCATTGACAGAAGTCCACGCCTCGGAATTCCTCGCGATGAATCGAACCAGTTGTGTCGTGGAACAACCAAGTGCTGCAGCGGCGCGTCGCACATCGTATTCCTTGGCATCAACGGCATCCAGAGCCTCGGCCAGCAACGTTGGAAAGTCTTCGTGAGTTTCGCTGCACGAGATCCGCTGATTGCGACAGCGTGAGCTCCAAAGTTTGGAAGGAATTACTTCAGCAGATTCAATGGCACGAAGGCGAATCGCCAGCAGCAGCCGCATTCGAAAAACGGCTACTTGACGATTCGCCTCCTGACTTCTGCGTTCAGCAGCAAACGTTGTAATCCCGGTCGGCGTATGGACAATCTCAATCGCGGTTTCAACCTTGTTACGATGCTGTCCACCGGGCCCAGTATGGCGAGTGCGACGCACGAGACATTGTTCCAGCAGAAGCGATTCCGGCAACCGACTTGGATGCATGTGGGCACAATCAAAAATCGAGATAAACGATTCGGCCCGGAATCAGACGAACAAATCGAGTCGCATAGGGTTCGATATCGGCAGCCGTTTTTCGTGCTTCGACGCGAACGATCTGGCACGCGCCGGGATCAAGTGGACGTCGGGATTCGAGCAACCAGATTCCACTCTTCATTTTGATACCACCCATGTTCTGAACGCTCAGGAACGGTATGGATCCATCATCGCGAACGGCCAGCATCGCTGTTCGCGGATGCTCGTCAACCGGCACTGGATGAGAGGGGCGACTGTATGTTTGTCCCACAGTGCCCGGAGGCAGGGGAGCCAGCGGCAATGCATGTTGGGCTATGGCTACGGAGCCGGGGGCCGGTTGTGATACTTCGAATCCGCCATAGCTCGGAATACCCATCGACAATGTCTGCGGGACCTGACCATCACTGGCATGAGCAGCCGTGTACATCAGACAGACAGCCGTGATGAAGAGTCCGGAAGCAGAAAAAGAAGATCGTCTTCCCATCGGAAGCACCTTTCCTCAGCAAAACCTAGCGATCGAACAGGCATGTCCTGACGTGCTGCCAAACAAAGCAACAGTTGAAAAGTACCACCCTGTGCTATTCGCTGGACGAAAATCTCCAGCTATGCCGGAAAAAAAATCGTTTGCCGTAAGGGACAATCGCTCTCGGTAGATTTGGAAAGAGGTTCCAGTTGAATGGCGGCTGCAGTCGTCTTCGTATTGTCAAACGGTCGATTCTTCTTTGACCGGTTCGCCTGACAATGCGGGTTCCCGCTGTTACGGCTGGCTTCTATGAATCCGTGACATCATTAACGTGGCGAAGACGATCGCGGCAGTTTCGATGCGAAGGATTGTGTTTGGCCAGGAAACCGCGACTGCACCGCAGGTGAGGGCTTGTTGGACTTCGTCGTCTGTGAATCCACCCTCTGGTCCGATCATGATTGCGGCTGGTCCAGTCTGTTCGGCCGGACTGCAGGCATCCTCCAGAGTAACGCTCGCGCCGGGATGTGCGACACAGATGAACGGGCTGGCGATTCCATGCTTCAGCTCGGAAAGTATGGTTTCGATCGACTGGAGCGGGCTCAGTTCCATAAAGAATGGCCGTCGGCACTGTTTACAGGCGGCAATCATGGTGCTGTGAATCTTATCAAGACGCGTTTCTCCCGGTGTGGTCACTGTTCGCGATGTATTCAGCAACACGAGTCGATCGACACCGATTTCCGTGAGCTTTTCCACCATCCACTTGAGGCGGTCAGCTTTCGGGGGTGAGGCGATTGCAATCAACTCAGGACGAGACGGACGAACATGCAGGGTACGGGAGAGAATTGAGCACGTGAGATCTCGACGTGTCAATGAAACAACTTTGGCTGTCGCTTCTGTGCCGTGGCCGTCGAACAGTATCAATTCAGAACCAACACGAAATCGGAGGACGTGAATCAGGTGATGAGCTTCAGCGTCAGCGACTGTGATATGATCACTCAGTAAGTTTTCGCAGTAAGCCCAGTGGAGCATCCAGCATCTCCTGCAATCACGTGACGCGTAAAAAATTGACCCGGCCTTCAAGGAAGACCGGGTCAACTTATGTCACCAAATTCTGACCGAACCCCTGTCGATTCTGATCATCGATTTGGAATCAGATCGCTTCATTATTCTGCTCGTTGACAATCGCAGTCGTATTCCACCAGTCAGAAACGTCCCAGGCGGCCATTACATGGTCGGTGGCAGAGGCAATCGTTTCTGCTTCGATAACATCCGCTGCCGAATTCGCTTCTTCAGCAACGTTCTGAATTGCTGCGGAGATAAACTTCGTCGACGAGGAATTCTCACGAACAGTGGATTCTGCACCCGATGGGACGGACTCTACCTGCCGTACCGACAGGGCCGCAGCCACGACCGGAGTTCCCAGCATCGTCAACTCTTCTTCGACAATAACATTGCTGGCGACGGTAATGTCAACAGCAGTACTCCAGTTGGACAAATGTCCCTGAGCACTCACCGCACGAACCCATATGCGATACTTGCCTGCAGCAAGATTTGTTGTGGGGGTAAAGACGGTACTCGATAAGTTTCCCGTCGCTACGACTGTAACATTGCTCGCAAGATTAACAATCTTCACGTTGTAAGCTGTCGCTCCATCTACTGCGGACCACGCGATAGAAGGCATTCTGCCACTTGAAGAGTTATTAGTCGGTCTGCTGATTACAGGAGCTGCCCCGCCCACGAAGTTCACTGGAGCACTCCAGTTGGTGATTTCACCGAGCAGGCTGATGGCACGAACTGTTACCTGATACTCTCCAAGGGGCAGTTTCGTCGTCGGCGTGTATGAAGTGCCAGTGACGTTGCCGACCTGGATCACATAAGTATTTGTGTCCCGATTAAGGACGCGAACCTCGTACCGCTCCGCACCTGTGATGCTGGTCCAGACGAACTTTGGCTGCGCCCCCGCTTTTTCGTTAGCTAACGGTGAGGTGATTCCTGGAGATGCACCAACCGCGAAGAATCTTGAGGCCGACCAGTTACTGTAGAATCGTCCGCTCTGTGCTCTTACCAGAACCTCGTAGTTTGCATTCTGCAGGTCCTGAGGAATCCGGATGCTTGTACTCGGCACCGATTGATCCCGGAACACAATGACCTGTGTCTGAGCATTACGCACCATGACGTCATAAGTGGCTGCACCAGTGATTCGTGACCAGCTCAGTATCGGACTGCGGTCAAAAGTTCCCCCACTTACTGGAGTCAACACACTCGGGGCTGCGAGCACTGTGAAGTCTAATGACGCACTGAAGTTACCGTA
>CAIJTV010000369.1:0-3037 GCA_903823635.1 uncultured Planctomycetaceae bacterium | reverse complement strand
TAGTTACCCCGCTGTAAACTCAATAGCTTGCACATTCGCATCAGGATTCACCTGAGCATCTTTTCTCTTCGATCGCGAAATTCAAATCTCAAATTTCAGATTTCAAATCTGTTGTTTGGACTCTGCTCTCTCTTCCAGAACATTGAACCTTCATGGCCGGCAACTCCTTCGGAAAACTGTTTCGCATCACAACCGCCGGCGAGAGCCACGGGCCAGGTAATGTTGTTATCGTCGACGGTGTTCCCCCCGGAATGCCTCTCAGCATTGACGACCTGCGACCAGACCTGCAGCGACGACGACCAGGCCAAAGCCCGCTCGTGACTCAGCGTCAGGAGGGAGACGAACCGGAAATCCTGTCCGGTGTTTTCGATGGCAAGACGACCGGAACCAGCATCGCCATTCTGATTCGTAACGCCGATCAGCGTAGCGGCGACTATTCTGACATCCGCGAGAAGTATCGCCCGGGGCATGCGGACTATACGTTCGATGCTCGGTACGGCTTTCGCGATTATCGCGGCGGCGGTCGCAGCAGCGCGAGAGAAACAACCGCACGAGTTGCTGCAGGAGCCATCGCAAAGAAACTGATCGCTCAGGAGTTCGGCGGACAAGTGATCGGCTATGTGTCTCAGGTCGGCCCCATCAAAGCCGTGATTCCCAACCCCGAACAGGTCACATTGAATCAGGTGGAAACGCTGCCGGATGGATCGCCAAACTTCGTCCGATGCCCGGACTACTCAGCCGCCGAGAAGATGGTGGCTTTGATTGACGAAGTCCGTCGCGACACCGATTCCATCGGCGGCGTATCAGAAATCGTTGCAACCAACATTCCGGCGGGATTGGGTGAACCAGTCTTCGATAAACTGAAGGCCGATCTGGCGAAAGCCTTGTTCAGCCTGCCCGCTGTCCTTGGTGTTGAATACGGCAACGGTTTTGCCTGTGCCGAACTTCGCGGCAGTCAGAACAACGACATCTTCACATCTCGACAAACACGCGCTGGCGTTGAGATTGCCACCGAATCAAATCGACATGGTGGCATGTTGGGCGGCATCAGTTCCGGGATGCCAATCGTTCTGCGGGCCGCTATCAAACCGACCAGCAGCCTCGCCAAAGAACAGGCGACTGTGACTCGAGATGGCCTGCCAACCACGATTCGCACAAAGGGCCGCCACGATCCCTGCCTGCTGCCTCGCTTCGTCCCCATGGGAGAAGCCATGGTCGCCATCGTCCTCGCCGATCACTGGCTCCGCTGGCGAGCCATCCGCAAGTAAATTCGGCTGTTTGGCTCACAGACAGATTTTCCACGGCATGCCAAACACACACAACGCTTAGTCCCAAGTCGTGCAGCCTTAGCATTCTTTTTGCGAAGGTCAGGGCGTCTGAACGCCGCTCTCTTCCGACTGAACATTCAACTGCTCGGCCAGATTTTGCATGTGTGTTCTGTACTGCTGATCAAAGGCATCGTGAGTAACCTCAGCGATACGTGCCAGTGATGGCTCCTGCAGGATGTAGTCCCCATCCGGACGATAAATCGCGGCTAGAAGAGCAATCAGATCGTCTCGATACAGGCCGTCTTCATAGTGCATCAGGAAGTGAGTAAACCCGGCCGCCTGCGTATACAGCGGAGCGACTTGAGGATGATGCATAAAGTCATTCTTCCCAAGTGCCAGGAACTCTTTGCTGGGCAAATAGAACTGATCATCAGGCAGCGTCATTCGCTCTATCGCTCTGACGAAGCGCACATGATCCGGGCGACCGATCGAAACCTTGCCTTCATTTATCTCAAACGATTCAAAGTAGCAGGCCAGACCCTCGATGATCCAGAAATTTGACCGCTCACCAAGGCCCCAATCACCGGGCTTCTGCCTCGTCCTCTGAGCCCGCCCTCGGGCGGCTGCACGGCGAGCTTCCAGGGTATGGATGTCAAGGATCTGATGAGTCGCCTCGTGAAACAGCGTCGACAGCGTTCGTTCTTTGCGATCCATAAAGAAGTACGTGGTGCGAGTCTCCTGAGAGTAATACCCGGTCGTCTCCAGATTCGGCGGTACTTTGCCTTCGACTCGTTTTTGATACTCGTCTCGCTTGGCGTAGAAATGCAATTCCATCGGCCCGCGTTTTTGTGCAGAACCACGAAGCGTTGCATTGTCGAAGCGATCCTGCAGAGCCGCTGGCGTCTCGAAGAAAGCCGCGAAGTGATGTTGCAGCCACTCGTAGTAAAGCTCCAGCTTCAATGACAGCTCAAGTCCAACCTCAAGGCTGACATTCGTCTTCACAAGGAAATGCTCACTGGGAATCTCCCAGGCGTTGCGGAAGTCTCGCCGATGCTCCGCTTCCTTCTCTGCGCTGATCCATCCGCCTTTCCAGGGACGCAACCCTTCTTCATAGCGCGAAACGCTGGTGATTGGGATCCAGCCAAACTCCGGATGAAATGTCTGAGGCTTGCTGCCACTTCGCATCTGCTTTTCGAACTGCGAGACCCATTCGCCGGCATACCCCGGCTCTCCTTTCCGCTGAGGATCATTGAAGATCAATTGCCCCAGAACGGATCGCGCATACTTGTGGTCTGAATCAACTCGAACAACGTCACTGATCAGTGAAAATGCCAGCGAAGGAAAGCCGTTTCTCAGAGCCTGACGAGCAAGCGAATAGAGTTCCGCTCCTCGCTCCCGGCGATGATTCTGAATCTGAAGTCGCCATTGCTGCTCATCCAGCGGCAGGGTCCCATCGACCTCCGTAGTGACAAGACGGGGCGGATCAAAATTTGGCTCGGGCGAGGCGAGTGAATGACGAATCACCTGCACCTGAGGAATCGCCTCGGGCAGCTCATGCTTGTCACACCAGGTCTCAACACTTTCCAAATCTGCCTGCAGACTGTCGAAGATCGCCTGACGCTTTTCCAGAATCTGGCGATGCAGACGTTCTCGACGCGGAGCTTCATCGGCAGCAAGCGATTGACCCGAAACAGCAACGATGCAGAGAATTGCGTACGAAAACGCCTGCAGGGAAGCAGACAGTATTCTGACAGTCGATCGTGAGAGTC
>CAIJTV010000368.1:0-4471 GCA_903823635.1 uncultured Planctomycetaceae bacterium | reverse complement strand
CAGAAGTACGAGGATCTGAATGCATCGTCTCCTGAGCAGGCTCGGAAGATGATTGCCGGGACCGCGCGAAGTATGGGTTTGGAAGTGATCGACTAGTTTAGTTGGTTGGTTTTTGCGTTTAGTTTTTTTGGTTTCGGCGTAGGTGCTCGACATGGCTGCTCAGTCAAAGCGGATGAAGACTCTTTCCAAGAAGGCGAGCGAGCTCGGCGTTTTGGCTCTGCCTGACGCGGTGAAGGCGTTGAAGGGCTTGGAGGATACGCTTCCTAAAGCAATTAAGCGCGTGGCGTTCGATCAGACCGTAGAGATTGCCTTGCGTTTGGGTGTTGATCCACGGCAGGCGGATCAGATTGTGCGTGGCTCAATAGTGTTGCCTCATGGCATCGGTAAGTCTCAGCGAGTTCTGGTTTTCGCTCAGGGCGAGAACGTTAAAGTTGCTCAAACCGCGGGTGCTGATTTTGTTGGTGCTAAGGAACTGGCAGACAAGATTAAGGACGGTTGGCTTGACTTTGATGTCGCCATCGCGACACCTGATATGATGGGCGTTGTTGGGCCGCTTGGTCGTATTCTCGGTCCTCGTGGTTTGATGCCGAGTCCTCGAGCCGGTACTGTGACGCAGGATATTGCTACAGCTGTGCGGGAATACAAGGCTGGTAAAGTCGAGTTCCGGGTTGACAACGGTTCGAACTTGCATTGTGTCGTCGGCAAGATGTCGTTTGATGTCGTGAAGCTGCAGGAGAACATTGAGTCATTGCTCAGTTATATCCGCAGTCTTAAGCCGAGCGCTTCAAAGGGTGTTTACTTGCGTGGTGTTGTTGTGTCAGCGACAATGCTTCCTTCAATTGTTGTTGCTGTTTGATTTTGGCCGACGTGTTCGATTTTTTGTGAGTGAAGACAATGGGTCGTGAAGTCAAAGACATGGTTATCGCTGATATCCAGTCGCGCATCGGTGATGTGAAGGATTTCATTGTTGTTGACTGCTCGAAGGTTGACGCCATTACGGCAAATCGGTGGCGGTTGGCGTTGCGCAAGCAGCAGATGTCTGCGTTGACGGTGAAGAACTCGGTTGCCAACAACGCGTTGAAACGCAAGGGCATCGATGGACTCACCGGGGTTCTTAATGGGCCGTCTACGCTTGTTTGGGGTGGGGACGACATCGTTGCGTTGTCGCGGTCCGTCGCAAAATGGGCGAAAGAGATCAAGAATTTCGAGATTAAAGGTGGCACAGTTGAGGGAGAATCTCTCGACGCAGCTGCTGTGGATGCACTGAGTAAGAGTGCCGGTCGGCTAGAGACGATTGGCGAGATTGCCGGGTTGATGCTCGCTCCTGGGCGTCAGCTGGCTGGGTGTCTGCAGGGTCCGGGTGGTCGCTTGGCTGGCCAGTTGAAGACTTTGTCGGAAGAAAAGCAGGCCTAGGGAAGTACCAGGTCGGCTGAGAGTTGATTAACGAAAAGCAAGTGTACGAAAGAGAAAGGTACTGGCAATGTCTGCGGAAGCGACCACTGAGTTTGATGACAAGACCAAAGAACTCGGCGATAAGATCGTTGGTCTCACTTTGCTCGAAGCAAAGCGAGTTGTGGATTACCTGAAGCAGGTTCATGGTATTGAGCCAGCTGGTGGTGGCGCCATCATGATGGCGGGTCCAGCAGCTCCAGCTGAAGCAAAGGTCGAGCAGACTGAGTTCACAGTCATGTTGACTGGGTTCGGCGAGAACAAGATTGGCGTGATTAAAGTGGTTCGCGCTGTGACCGGCTTGGGCCTGAAGGAAGCTAAAGACCTGACCGAAGGCGTTCCAAAGGCGCTGAAGGAAGGTTTGTCGAAGGAAGATGCCGAGAAGCTGAAGGCGGAAGTCGTCGCGGCTGGCGGTACCTGCGACATTAAGTAATTGAGTTGAGCTTTTCGTTTGCACCGACCGGGGCGTTCTCGTCCCGGCGGTGGAAGACGAGATTTGCGTTTGAAATTTTCTGTGTGTTGACCCGTTCGTGAATGAAGGCTCGGCACTTCGTGTCCAGCGAGCGTCTGACGGTGCAAAGAAGTAAAAAGGCGGGTTCTATTGCAGGCAGCTGTTGAGCGATCAGCAGGTGCCTATCGTCGCGCGCTGTTCCCGGTGAATAGGGTCGATTCACTCGAATATCGTTTATTGTCAATGATTATTTGAACACGGGCTGGAGTTCCACGCTCGTTTTTTCCGCTCAAGAGTGAAGGCAGGGGACCGTATGCCCATTCCGTCTGTTCGTACAATCGACCAGGACGCAGTAAGAAGCTTCGGGAAAATCAACGCGGAGTTTGAGATTTCCGGTCTGACCCTGATTCAGACAGCTTCCTACGCCCGTTTTTTGCAGGCTGATCGGTCTTCCCGGGATCGCCTCGATATTGGCCTTGAGGCAATTCTGCGCGAAGTATTTCCCATCGAGAGCTACGATGGGCAGTTTCGTTTGGAATACATTCGGTACGAGTTGGGAAAGCCTCGCTACACTCCCGAAGAGTGTCGGCAGTTGCGTCTGACCTACGGGATGCCGTTCCGCGTTTGGTTGCGTTTGGTTAAAGAGCAACCAATTGAGGAGGAGGTGTATCTCGGCGACATCCCGATCATGATCGGCGGCGGCGAGTTTATCATCAACGGGGCCGAGCGTGTTGTCGTCAGTCAGTTGCATCGTTCGCCGGGTGTGGACTTTGTGATGGCGGAAGAGACCGCCAGCAGTGATCGGAAAACGCAGTCCTGCCGTATCATTCCGGAGCGCGGTAGTTGGATCGAGTTGCTGGTCAGCAAGCGGGACGCGATTGGCGTGCGGATTGACCAAAGTGGCAAATTCTCGGCGTTGACGTTGCTGCGAGCCATGGCGAAGGATTATTCGTCGGACGCCGACATCATTCGAATTTTCTATCCGACGGATAAGGTTAAGATTACGGCGAAGACAGTCGCTTCGGAGCTGGAAGGCAAATACTCCGTCGAAGATGTTGTGTTCCCTGCGAAGCATGAGCGGGCCGGGGAGTTGATCGTCGATGCTGGTTACGAGATCAGCGATACGGTAGCCGAGGAGTTGATTGCTTCGGGCGTAAAGACGGTCGAGATCGTGACAGAGGTGCGGGATCCACTGATTCTCAAGACACTGGCAGAAGACGGTACGTCAACTCACGAAGAAGCGTTGCTGAAGATTTACCAGCGATTGCGTCCCGGTAATCCGCCAAATCTCGACAAAGCAAACGACCTGTTCCGCGAGAAGTTTTTCGATGTAAATCGATATCGGTTGGGTCGTGTTGGTCGTTTCCGTATCAATCGGAAGTTCCAGCAGGATATCTCTGATGACGAGATGACCTTGAATCCGCAGGACTTCATCAACTCGATGAAGTACATTGTGCGGCTCAGGATCGGCGATGAGACCGCGCAGATTGACGACATCGATAACCTCGGTAATCGTCGACTGCGAACGATTGATGAGCTCGCGGCTGATGAAATTCGTAAGGGATTTCTGAAGTTGCGAAGGACGGTTCAGGAGCGAATGAGTCTGAAGGAAGTCGATGCGATGACTCCTCGGACATTGATCAATCCGAAGAGCGTTTCGGCAGCGATCGATTATTTCTATGGGCGAAGTGAGCTTTCGCAGGTCGTTGACCAGACGAACCCTTTGTCCATGTTGACGCACGAGCGACGTTTGTCTGCTCTGGGCCCCGGTGGTTTAAATCGTAAGCGAGCGGGCTTCGAGGTTCGCGACGTTCATATTTCTCATTACGGCCGTATTTGTCCGGTTGAAACACCGGAAGGAACGAATATCGGTTTGATTTCCAGCCTCAGCATTTACGCCAAGGTGGATGATTATGGATTCCTGATTTCTCCGTACCGCGTCGTGAAGAACGCGAAGGTTACAGATGAAGTCGTGTGGCTTCGAGCTGACGAAGAGGCTTCCGGCATGGTCTGTCCGGCCGATACGTTGGTTGCTGATGGAATGATCGCTGAAGAGCGAGTTTTAGCGCGAACCAAGAGCGACGTAGTCTGGATTGACCGAAACGAGGTTCAGTTCATCGACGTGGCACCATGTCAGATGGTTGGTGTTTCTGCCGGGTTGATTCCGTTCCTCGAGCATGACGATGCGAATCGAGCCTTGATGGGTTCGAACATGCAGCGTCAGGCTGTGCCGCTGCTGATTTCGGAGCGTCCGCTGGTTGGAACCGGGATGGAGCAATTCGTTGCTCAGAACTCGGGGATGGTTTTGCGGGCGGAGAAATCGGGCAAGGTCACTTATGTCGATGCGAACAACATCGAGATTGACGGACGCAGGTATCCGTTGCGTAAGTACACTCGGCTCAACGAGCGAACCTGTCTGAATCAGAAGCCGATCGTATCGGTGGGCGACAAGGTCAAGGCCGGTCAGGTGCTGTGCGATAGCGCTGCTACCAAGAATGGTGTGCTGGCCCTTGGGCGAAACGTGCTTGTGGCGTTTATGTCTTGGGAAGGGTACAACTTCGAAGACGCAAT
>CAIJTV010000367.1:0-8845 GCA_903823635.1 uncultured Planctomycetaceae bacterium | reverse complement strand
GGTTCTCGGCCATCCGATCCAGAGTCGATGTTTTTGGAATCACTGAGGTTCCTCGTTGAACTCCCCAACGAAGCAGAACCTGCGCTGCCGACTTTGCTTTTTCCATACCGATGCACTGAACGATGGGATTGTCGAGCAAAGACTCGGACTGGCTGGCCATCCCGAGACTGTAGTAACTGGCGGCCCCAAGAGGAGAAAACGCGGTGAACGCAATCTGCTCCTGTTGGCAATACCGCAGTAACTTGGCCTGCTCAAGAAAAGGATGCGACTCGACCTGAAGAACACTGGGGCGAATTCGAGCGTACGAGAGCAAATCACGCAGCAAACTTGTGCCGAAATTGCAGATGCCGATTTGCTTCACCAGTCCGCTGTCGACCAGTTCTTCCATCGCCTGCCATGTTTCACTAATTGGAACTCGCACCTCTTCCATTCGAGGTGTCTCAGCCGCGGGATCCACAAACCATCCCGGCGGATAACGCAGATCAAACGGCACGTATTTCTGAGCGATCGGAAAATGGATCAGATACAAATCCAGTTGTTCCAGTCCCAGATCATTCAGCGATTTTTCGCAGGCCTGTCGAACGTGTTCTGCCTTGTGGTAGGTGTTCCATAGCTTAGAGGTGACCCAGAGGTCTTCGCGTTTGCAGAGACTATCTGACAGGGCTTTCCTGATCCCCTGCCCGACTTCGATTTCGTTCCCGTAATCACAGGCACAATCGAGATGTCGATAGCCAACCTGAATCGCCTGATGAGCGACGTCAGCCGCAAGTGGACGATCGACTTTCCAGAAGCCAAAGCCCACCGACGGCAATTGAGCCCCGGTGTTGAGGAGAATTGATGCGGCCATAGCAGAATTCATTCTTTCTGAATCTTGATCACTGAAATCGAAGCACATCAATTCAGAAGTCTAAAGCCTAGATAATTCAATGGCCATGAACTTTGCCTCGAGGTTGCAAATCAGACCATCGCTTAAAAAGCCGTGGTGGATTCTGAGATTCCATCTGGTGTTATAGGCAATTCTTTTTCAACATGGCTGCCAGTCAAAGCCTTCGATAGCTTCGGTCGCAGGGTGTAGTGAGCAAACACAGCTCCAGCCGCCGCACCAAGCAGATGCGCATCCCAGGCGACGTGTTTCCCGGCCGTCGGCAAAAGTCCCCAGAACAAGGTGCCGCCATAAAGCACTCCCACAAGCACAGCAGTACCGGCCGAGACCAGCTTTCTTTCATGGATTCCAGCCGTGATCAAATAAGCGGTCAGGCCGTAAACCAGACTGCTGGCACCCACAACCGGACTCGATAAACCAACCAGCCATGTAAAAAGCCCAGCAAGAACTGTTACGCTGATTAAGATGCGGCGTGCGTTATCGCGAGTCACCGAAAGCATAAAGAGCAGCACTGCCAGAGGAATCGTGTTCCCCAGCAGATGCTCGAATCCGTCATGCAGAAAAGGCATGGTAAAGATGCCAACCAAACCAGACACGGTTCTTGGTTTCAGGCCATAATTCTGGACCAGATTCCAGTCGGTCAGCGACAGCGGCACATTAATCAGAAAAATGAGCCAGATGAATCCAACGAACGCAAGAACGCTGATCAGATTTCGTCTTATTTCTAGTTTCATGATTTCACCAGGGGGCCCTATCGCAAAAGGCCACTTTGTTCAGAATTCTACCGATACCCAGCACGGGAACGCAGAAGCGTGGGGAGTGGATCACAGACTTTCCAGAAGCAACTGCAACTGTTCAATCTGCTTTTCAGATAGTGCCATTTTTGAATTGTGATGTGAAGTCTTCAGAACTTCGGCAAGCGTCGCCGCTCGACCGTCATGAAAATAGGGTGCACGCTGGCTTACACCTCTTAGCGACGGTGGATTGAACAGCGTTTCTCCCTGTTCGTCATGGATACCAACATCATACGTGTCGTTGCTCGTCAGCCCGGGGCCTGCATGACAATTCTGACATCCTGCCGCTTCAAACCCTATTCTTGCCTCTGCCAGCACATCACCGCTCGGCATCATGTTGTTTGCAAGGCGAAGTGAAGGGGCCGGAGTAAGTGTTTTCAAGTACGCAGAAAGACGCTCAATCGGTAGTTCGTCTGTCGGGATCTGAGTCTGCATTGAAATAATCAGCGACGTCTTAATTTGTTCGTCCAGACTACTCTTGCTTCCCGTCCAGGCCCATGGGCCGGAATCAGAGACCCCTCGTAACGAAACAACCTTCTTTGGGGCCCCGCGATCTTCATCTCCAAACGTGTCCGCTCTTTGCCCATTCGTATGGCCATCAGTGTGGCATGAATGACAACTGAACCAACCGTCCAGCGACACCGAAGCGTCATAAAATGTGTGCTCCCCCTGCTCTGCCAATGTGAGATCTCGAATTTCACCCAGTGAGATCGTCGTCTCGACCGTCGGGGCCTTACCCTCCAAAGACAAGACTGTCACTGAATCGTCAAAACGATTTGCTATGAACGCCTTCTTCTGCTCACTATCCAGGCAGATGGCTTCCGGTCGCTTCCCTGTTCGCAGACGTTCAAATGGCATGTGACTGGCGGTTCTGAAGGCCACCTGATTTACGCCGGAGATCACAATCAGCGTGAGGTCATTCTCTGTGACGACCATGGCGCCGGGATCACCCGAACCAATTGATGGCGTACCCAATGGATATCGTTGTTGAGAGGCATACGATGTTCCCGAGTACTCAGCTTCTTCCGGAGCCGCATCGGCAGAATTCCCTGACACCGACAACAGTTGATCAAGAGGGATAGAATGCAGTCCATTCTGCATCAGGACTCCCCAGAAGACTCTTTCGTAAGTCGTGAATGTGGCAGGATCGAGCGTCTGGCAGGCAACCAGCAGTTTCCCGTGCTTGTGATTAAACCCCAAACCCCGAATGTTGTGCCCATAAACATCATGCTCCTTCAAGACGGAGCCCGCTGCCGTATCGACAATAGCCAGCCGACCCGCGAAGGAATCGGCAACGATCAGTTTGCCGTCCGGGAGATACAACATGGTGCGAGGTGCAAACGACAAACTCAGTTGTCGTTCTTTCTGCAGTCCATCTTGCTGTCCCCGAAGCAAGGTCACAGTCCTGGACCATAGCGATGAGACTGCCACCGAAGTTTCGTCCGCGCTGACAGCAACATCAACTGGGTATAGAGGCAGTTCCAGGCTCAGAAGAGGCTCCAGCCCGGAACTTCCAGGCTCTTCGATCGACCAGAGCAGTCGGTGGGCATGATCGTCCAGGAGCAACAATCCTTTTCGCCACGCGGCAATCCCACTAAGAGATTCTGCTACCTTCCATTCCGCCAGGAGCTGGTTGGACGTCATGGCAATTTTGCTTACGGAGCCAGTCCGTGAATTGGCCACAAACAGAAAATCATTCTGACAGACGAGATCCACTGGGACCCGATATTGCGGCAAAGAGCGTAGTTGCGGCGACAACAGCTCTGCACAAAAGGCGACCGGAGTCATCGCAAGCATGAAGATTGAAGCTGTCAGAAATCCCGATGTGCTACGCTGATTCATACCCGAGTAACCTCATCTTCAGGGGCCGGTTCAACTCAACTTTTGCTGCCACGAACGGGATAAAGCAACGTCAGCTCCACAACACCTTCGGGCCAGCGACGATGACAAACACTTTCTCAAATCATTTTGGGCCAATATTGCCTCGGCTGATGACATGGATGAAGGCCCAGAGTAACTCAATCCTGCGAATTCGCCCAGCAGTAAAACGTGAGAAACAGTCAGTTGAGACCTGGACATACTGGGCAATCCTCACACAATTGACATCAAGAGTTGTTACTGATCTGAGTCTGGCAAAATCCATGGCTCAACTCCGGAAGTCTCCTTAAGTGTTTCCGATCATCATTATGATGTCTGTTCACGAAAAATTGTCTCAGAATATCAAGACTGTCCGTGATGAAATTCACTCGGCCTGTACGCGAGCTGGCAGAAATGAGTCCTCTGTTGGACTTGTGGCGGTAACAAAGTATGCCGAATGGTCCGGGGTTCAGGAACTAAGTTCTCTTCATCAAACGTTTGGAGAGAACCGTCCGCAACAACTCGCAGACCGGCAAACAATATTGCCGGACGCTGAATGGCATCTCATCGGGCAGCTTCAGCGGAACAAAGTTCGGCTGGCTTTACAGCACGCAACACTCATTCACTCTGTTGATTCTTTGAGACTCCTGGAACGAATCGAAGAAACAGCCTCAAGCATCAACAAGGATGCGCAAGTGCTGCTTCAGGTCAACGCCTCAGGCGAAACAACCAAATCAGGTTTTACTCCGGAAGAGATCATTAACGAATGGCCAGCCATCCTGGCGATGTGCTCAAGAACGAACATCATCGGTTTAATGACCATGGCCGCCGAATCAGAGAATGCAGAAGATGCTCGGCCCACGTTTCGCAAACTCCGGCAGTTACGAGATCAACTTGCGGCCAGAGAGGACTCAAAGAAAGCTGGCATCCAGCTCCCTGAGCTTTCGATGGGCATGAGTGGCGACTTTGTTCCAGCCATTGAAGAAGGTGCAACGCTCGTCCGAATTGGCAGCAGACTTTTCCACGGTTTGGAGCAAACCTGATCACAGGGAGAATCAATTCCAGAAAACTCTTCCCCGAAGTCAGTCGTTAAAATGTTTGCAGATTTCTACTGTGCCTTGTCGGAAATATCGCGACGACACCATCCTCCTTGCCACGAAATCTTGTCGACGGCTTCATAAGCGGCTCTCTTCGCATCGGCAATTGTGTCACCCATGGCTGTGACACCGAGCACTCGTCCGCCAGCATTGACGACCTCGCCGAACTTATTGATCGTCGTCCCAGCGTGAAAGACCTTTGCACCTGGAACCTTGTCCGCTTCAGAAATTCCAGAGATTGGATGCCCCTTGGTATAATCACCCGGATATCCCTCTGACGCCATCACGACGCAGACAGCAGGCCGAGGATCCCATTCAATTCCTTCCAGCTCTGACAGTTTCCCTGTCGCCGCCATCAGCAGCACTTGAGCCAGATCCGACTTCATTCGCATTAACACCGGCTGTGCTTCCGGATCGCCAAATCGGACATTGAATTCCAGAACCTTTGGGCCATGCGATGTGAGCATGATGCCAGCGTAGAGGACTCCGGAAAACGTGCAGCCTTCGACTTTCATCGTATGGACTGTCGGGATCAGAATTCGACGCACGATTTCGTCCATTATCTCTGTCGTTACAACCGGCGCTGGGCAATAGGCTCCCATCCCTCCGGTGTTCGGACCCTTGTCATTGTCGTAGGCTCGCTTATGGTCCTGAGCGACATCCAATGGCACGATCGTGTCGCCATCGACTATCGCCAGAATACTGGCTTCCTGACCGACCAGACATTCCTCGATGACAACCTGTGAACCCGCATCGCCGAAAGCTCGCTCCTGCAGAATTGCTCTAACAGCGGTACGAGCTTCTGCAAGGTTCGCGCAGACGAAAACGCCCTTCCCTGCCGCAAGGCCATCTGCTTTCACTACCAGAGGCTGTTCTTCGCAGTCATCCAGATATTGCATGGCCTCCGGAACTCGACTGAAAACAGAGAACGCCGCAGTCGGAATATTGGCCTTTTTCAACAACTTCTTGGTGAAGACTTTACTGCCTTCCAGGCGAGCAGCAGCGGCCGACGGACCGAAGACTGCCATGCCATGGCGTCGCAGTTCATCAGTCAAACCAGCAACCAGTGGAGCTTCCGGTCCCACAACAGTCAGGTCGATTTGGTTTTCACGCACGAACTTGACCAGTCGATGCACATCTTCGGCTGCGATGTTCAGATTCTCAGCATCAATCGCAGTCCCCGCATTTCCTGGTGCACAGTAAACTTTCTTGACGAGCGGCGACTGGATCAGTTTCCAAACCAGAGCGTGCTCACGACCGCCAGAACCGACAACCAGAATCTTCATCGAATCAACTGCCCTGCGTGCTGAGAAAACAAAAAAACTCGCGGCAGAGTACCGCGAGTTTCGGAAGAATTCGAACCAGACACTTGTCTGTCCCGAGTTTCGGATCGACAACCAAACCTGTCAGACAACCGGAAGAGACTCCGGCTTCAATACAAATGGAAACACTCTGATTGCCGTTCCTGGATCATGTTGCTTCTTGTAGGCTAGTTGAGCAGCCCGGTCGGCCGCAAACTGCAAACGGATGAACTCAAGGCCGCAGAAAGAATCAATATCCGCTTCTGCTGCCACATCGGCGAACATCTCTCCGGCTGAGGCCGCATGACGGCGTACTCCGTGGATACTTCGTTCCCGAACCTTAACTCCTGCGGCTGCCAATTTGATCAGTCCTTTAAGGAACCGACCAACCGTTGTATCAGCACCAGATACTCGCCACAGCTTCTCCCACTCCTCATGAGCTTCCCAATAGAAGCCCATATTGAAGTAATCCAAGCCCAGCAAATAATTACGATTATTCGCCCATGTTTCCGGACTCAATGCCCGAGGACCCTGTCCCGGTGCGTGCTTCTTACCATGGCTATGACCCTTCGGGTCACGAACAGGGTGAGGCATCCCAGAGCCTGGATAGTAGGTGTAGGTGGGAAGTGGACTGGAAGGATACAAACGCTCAGCTTCGGCTTCAGCCGTAATCATGTGTCGTCGACTCCATTGCTAGGGGTCATGAATCAGTTGCTCCGCGGAATCGTACGCAGCGGCATCGTCGGAGAACACACGCGGAACAGGAGTTCCCCACGACAATCTGCCACTGACGACCTCAAAACTGATCAAATGATCACTAAGATCATTTGCCAGATTTCGATTGCACCGAATTTACACCTTTTTCCGTCAACTTCGAGAACTTCTTTCCGCATTTCGCCAGATTCCGGATCGCCGTTGTCCAGAACCTAATCAGTCTGATTAGTCGAAACCGACAACCTATTTGACCTAAACTGACTGCTGGCGGGGCTTTAAGCGTTTGTGCCCACGACATTACCGGTCGCCAACTAAGTGGTGTATTCAGAATTCAGGCGAACATACTCCTGCGTCAGATCCGAGGTCCAGAATCGGACCGATTCTGTTCCAGAACATGGCCCACCAGAAATCGAATACTCCATTGTGACATCGCGTTTCGACTTCAAGCTTGCCGAAAGCTCACTGGCATTAAAGCGAACAGGTGTGCCTGCCAAGTACACCTGAACCCCATTGATCTTCAGTGAAGCAAAGGCCGTATCGAATTCCACGTTGGCATAGCCGGCCGCAGAAACAATTCGGCCCCAGTTTGGATCGCCACCAGCGATCGCGGTCTTCACCAAGGCACTTTCCGCGATTTCCTTGGCGATTCTGTAAGCTTGGTCCCGGGTCTCTAAGCCTTGGACATCCACCGTTACGAAGTGATCGGCCCCCTCGGCGTCTCGGATAATGCTGGTCGCCAGATGTTGGCAAACCTGCTGGACGGCAGCCTGCACCTTCAAGAAGTCCTCAGGGGATAATTCGTTGGGATTAGCTCCGTTTGCCAGCAGCAGCACGGTATCGCTTGTGCTCATATGTCCATCGACACTGATGCAGTTAAATGTGCGGTCCACTCCAAACCGAAGGGCCTGATCACATTGTTCCGGGGTCAATGCGGCATCCGTCAGGACAACTCCCAACATCGTGGCCATATTCGGGGCAATCATCGCTGCCCCTTTGCAGGCCCCGGAGACCCGCACCGTGCCTCCAGACACCTCAACGTCGATTGATGTAAGCTTGGGAAATGTGTCCGTAGTCATCATTGAGGTTGCGGCATCGAGCAAGTGTCGGTCCGAACTACCCAGCGTCTCAATTCCCTTCGGAATGCCCTTCATAATGGTCGCCATGGGCAGCGGAACACCAATTACACCGGTCGAGCACACAAAGACGGCTTCCTCTTGACAGCCAAGTTGCTTCGCCACTGCCGCTGTCATCGTTCGTGCGTCTGCAATTCCAGGCTCACCGGTCGCGGCATTGGAGTTCCCCGAATTGATGATCACAGCACGAGCCACCGACGACGGGACTCGCTCTTTGGAAACAATGACTGGCGCGCCGCAGACACGATTTGTCGTAAAAACGCCGGCCGATGCGGCCGGTCGATCTGAAACAAACAAGGCAAGATCCGGCTTTCCGCTGGCCTTAATACCGCAGGTTGTGCCCGATGCTTTGAAACCGAGGGGAAGGCTTGGCTGAGAACTCATTGACACAAAACCCCTTTGAATTCTGAGGGAATAGACGAAGCGGGGAGAGAACCCGGCAATGGGAGCTTTTGGGGAGCGACCAAAAGCATTTAACCAACAAACCCGCGAACGGACGGGATCGTGGCGTCAGGATTCTCTGTATGCAAGCGAGCCGCATGGTACTGAAAAACGCTATGCCGCATGGATGACTGGTGATTGACAAATAATCTCCCCCTAAGTTCAGACCGCTTCGCGACTATGAACTGAGGAATTGCTCTTCGGGCAAAGTTGGGTTGAAGTCGGTTGTTGGTTGGGGGAGCTCGCTCGGGGTCGTCGCACTCGTCGCCGCGAACTGAACATACGCCTGAGATTCGTCCATATCCGGAAAATCGTCAGTCGCTTTTCAAAACGCAAACAGGCCGTCATCATACTCCTGCACGCTGGATATTGATCTGTCTGGCTCAGGAGTTTGCGGTTCAAAGTCGATCACCCACCAACGATTTCGGGGACGCCTTTCATTCGCAATCGTCACAGGCCCAGCATTCGCAAAGGATGCCGCGCTTCCAAGGATGTTGTCGTTGGGTGTTGTTCAGATTTCGCCCACACTTTCCATCTCAATTCCAAGACCTGGTCTTCGAACAATGGCAAACGTAGCATCACTCGCCTCCGCCGCTTTGACCGCTGGCAATGGGATTCTTCGACT
>CAIJTV010000366.1:0-4808 GCA_903823635.1 uncultured Planctomycetaceae bacterium | reverse complement strand
TCCAATCCTCCTTTCCGAGGATCAGCAGCTTGACATAAATGTGTTACCCATGTCTCCGAACACCTGTCACCCATCTCTCCAGTCTAAACACTCCGTCGAGACGAGCCTTGCAAGTTTCACGTTCAACAAAGAATGTAGAACGCTATGTGCCAACGCGTGTTGCGGGTCTCTGCGGGCCAGATAATACAACGCTGAGCACTGCAAGGCTCATCTCGGCGGAGCGAGACGGCTACGTTGGCAGATCCCGGAGCCAAGCTGCACCGTTCAATGAACGGTCATTCAGATGCGGTTCGAGCCGTCGGATTAAGTGGTCGACGGTCCTTTCTCCATAGCATCGCAATGGGCCTGGAGTCATCGGACATCATCATGCCCAGACAGCCAGGCGATCACTGGCGTTGACTTCCTGATCGCAGCTACAGATTGAAGTCGTTGTCGGCCATTGGGCTGTAGTTTTCGAACCGCATGTATTCTTTTCGCCACGTCAGTCTGATGATGCCTGTGGGCCCGCTGCGGTGTTTGGCCACAACAATCTCGGCTTCGCCAGGACGATCTTCCGGGTCATACGCATCGGGGCGATGCAGAAACATCACCATGTCCGCATCCTGTTCGATGGCACCGCTCTCACGAAGGTCCGCCAGTCGAGGCCTTTTGTCTTCGCGAAGTTCGACCCCGCGATTCAACTGAGCCAGTGCGATGACCGGAACGCGCAGTTCCTTCGCCAGAAACTTCAGACGGCGTGAGATCTGTGCGATCTGCTGTTCGCGTGGAGCGTTCTTCTCATCAGGCTCGATAAGCTGCAGGTAGTCAATGATGATGGCTCCCAACGGAGCCTTTCGATGCAGCCGGCGGGCCAGGGCCGCGACCTGCGTCATGGTACGGCCGGGTTTGTCGTCAATGAACAGCGGCAGGCGAGCCAGATCGTCAGAGGCTCTCACAAGAAGGTCGTGCTGAGCTTCCGTCAGGTTTCCGGCTCGCAGATCGTGGCCATTGATTCGTGCGGTGATCGCGAGGAACCGTTCGGCCAGTTCAAGATTCGACTGTTCCAGACTGAACAGGAGAATGCTCTTACCCGACTTTCGGGCCATCGCCTCGGCCATGTTACAGACGAGGGCCGTCTTTCCCATACTCGGACGAGCTGCAAGAATGATCAGTTCTGTTTGTTGAAAGCCAGTCGTCTGATGATCGAGGTCTGTGAATCCGGTCGTGATGCCGGTCACATCGCCAACTTTGTTCATTCGCTCATCAATGCGATTGAACGTCTCCATCAGGATATCGGTCATCGCGATGCTGGCTGTGTTTCCTTGTTCTTCCAGGATACTGAAAACACGCCGCTCAGCGCTTTGCAGCAGGCCCTCGACATCTTCTGTGGCGTCGTAGCACTCGCTGAGGATATCGGTACATGCATAAATCAAACTACGTTGCATCCATTTTTCGCGGACGATATTCGAGTAATACCGCACGTGGGCAGCATGTGGGACCGCTTCCAGAATATGGGCAAGGTAAGCTGCCCCGCCGACCGATTCGAAGTCGCTTCGTCGAATCAGTTCTTCTGCCAGAGTAATTGCATCGATGCCGCGGACACCGTTTTCGTAGAGCCGCTGAATGGCCGCATAGATTTTCTGGTGAGCGTCACTATAGAAGTGTTCTGCCTTCAGTGATTCGCCAACTTCATCAATGGCTTCGTTCATCAGCAGAATACTGCCGAGAACTCCGCGTTCCGCATCCAGATTCTGCGGTGGAAGTCGCAACTTGTCGTCAGCCATTGGGAACGTCCCGAATTGAATGTTCGAGGGAGGCTTCACGTCATCACGTGGCCGGAGACAGGGCCGTGCTGGTGGAGATGCTCAAGCCAGTTCGAGAAAAAATCCTCAGACAAATGAATGCCTGAGGATTCAGTGTGTTTGAGCAGTGCGAGAACGATGAGGAACTCGCACGGCGAGACAACAAATAGTGACTAGCCGCTGGTTGCTGATGGCACAACCCAAACTTTGACTTCGGCATTGACCTTCTCGTGAAACTTCAGCTTCACGGTGTACATGCCCAGCTCTTTAATCGGCCCATCGAGGCGAACATGCTCGGCTTCAACCGGATGTCCCGCAGCCTTGAGGGCTTCGCTGATATCACGGGCGACAACGGAACCGTAAAGATGATTATCAGCGGTCGCATGAGCTTCGATTGTTGCGCTGTACTTGCTGACCGCATCGGCCACTCGCTGGTACTGCTTCACGCGTCCAACTTCGATTGCAGCCAGTTTTTCTTTGTGCTTCTCGACCATCCGCTTGTTCTGCAGAGTTGCCACAGTGGCTTTGCCCTGCGGCAACAAATAATTGCGAGCGTAGCCTGGCTTCACTTTGACGATTTCGCCCCGTTGGCCGAGGTTTTCAACGTCGTGGACGAGCAGGACTTCCACGTTTCGTGAGCTGGGTTGAACTGTGCTAGCCATCGAGCCGGGTTCCTTTTTCACCATTCCTGATCAGCAGCGAGTCAAATCGAACTCTTCTGCGGCCAATCAAAATATGATCACTGTCTAATTAAAATCGTATCGTTTGAGTTTCTAACGAATTCCTAGAAAGGAACGTCGTCTCCGCCGGAGGGCGGCATGTCGTCATAGAAGGTCTGATCCGGAGTTCGTCCGGAATCTGAATCACCATAGCTATCATTACTTCGAGTTGGCGCGGCGGCAGGTCGTCCAGTGTTGCTTCTTGGAGCGGCATTGCCGCCACCACCACCGCCACCACCCTCTGATTTACCGCCCAGAAGCTGCATGGCATCTGCTACCACTTTCAGCTTCGAACGTTTCTGACCAGTTTCCTTGTCGTCCCACTTGTCTTGTTGAAGTCGGCCTTCAATCAAAACAGGTCGACCTTTTCCAAGATACTCACCAGCAATCTCCGCTGTGCGACCCCAAAGAGTCACATCAATAAAGGAGACTTCTTCTTTCCGTTCGTTGGATCGTTTGTCTGTCCACTGATAATTCACAGCCAGCGTAATATCGCAGACCGCTGAACCGCCAGTGGTGTAGCGGACTTCCGGATCACGAGTCAGATTGCCGAGAAGAATAACTTTGTTGAATGAGGCCATGAGATACTCCGACTCGGACCCGCTTCCCGGACACAGAACAACCTGCAGCGAACTTAGTCTTCCAGAGCATCAACCGTCGGTTCGGCAGGACCACCATCGGCAACCTGAGGAACCGCAGTTCCACTGATTGAAGCCACTGTTGCATCAAAGATGCTTTGTGGGTGGTTGATTACCATTTGACGCACGACTGTTTCGCTGAGCTGGCACTGACGAATCAGTGTCTTCATGCCGGAGCCGGGCATCGTGAAGCATACGATGTAATGCAGGCCTTTCTTCATTCCGTTGATTTCGTAGGCCAGCTTTCCATCCTGCCATGGACGGTGCGCAACAACCGTCGCACCGGCTCGCTTCAGGATCGCCAGGATATCATTGGTGACACCGTCCGGATCCATAGCAAATTTGCCACTGTCGACCAGGAACATGCCTTCATAAAGATGCTCTCGCACCGGTTTTTCTGCTACGACTGACACGGAACTGATGCTCCCTCTGGGGCAGGCTCGAATGCAGGCATCCGAGCAAAAAGAACCTACTTGACGCCCGGAAAAACCGAGCACCGAACTTAAAAAGTCTACTACGAACCTGATTTGTTAAACTTGTTCATTACTGAGACCAACCCGTCCGCAATCCAGCATGTAACCGAATCAGCGGCCGATTTAGTCATCAATTCAGCTTCGCTGCGTTCCTCCGATCGAAATCGGGCTAAAACCCAGGTAGAAGCCTCCATCTGTCCCGGAGGTCTTCCAACTCCCAGACGGAGTCGAGGAACCTGATCTGTTCCGAGACGTTGCAGAATATCTGCTAGTCCTTTTTGACCACCGGAAGAACCACCGGCACGCCACCGAAGAGCGCCCAGCGGAAGATTTATATCATCACAAACAACGACCACGTCTTCCGACGCAATCTGATAGAAGCGAGTAATCTGCTGAACAGACTTCCCGCTGAGATTCATGTAAGTCATAGGAGTTGCAAGCAGTACCTTTCCAGAGGATGGAAAGGCTTCTCGAATCTCCGCATCAAACTTCAACTGAGGCTTCGGGCACTGCCAACGCTGAGACAGTTCGGCAATGACATCAAACCCAACGTTGTGGCGAGTTCCGGAATACTGCGAACCTGGATTCCCGAGACCAACCACCAATTTCATTACGAATTCAACCCCATCAAATCAGCAGCCCCGTGTAGGGTGCCGGAAAAGACAAAGGCCTGAATGATCAGACAGCTTTACGAGGATCGTAAAGTTCAACAACAACGTCGTCTGCAGCAGTGACAAGCTGAGCGTGCTCTGGCAACTGAAGATCAGAACCCTTCACGGCATCACCGATTTTCAAACCACCAATACGAACCACGATAGATTTTGGAATGCGGTAGTCCGGACAGTCGATGGCGACCTTTTTCAGGTGCTGGCGAATTGCTCCGCCGTCCTTGAGGCCTACTGGATCGCCACGCAACTCGAGAGCGACATCAACCGTAGTGCGACCCGCTGGATCAACCAGACGCAGATCAATGTGCTGAATGGATGTGCTGAAGACATCCCATTGCAACTCCTGAACCACAGCCTTGTCGACCTTGCCATCCAGCTCGACGTCGACCACTGATGAGCGTGTCGCGACAAGCTTTTCGATCGTTTCGCCACAAATTGACACAGATTCGCCCGGTCGGCCCAAGCCATAAATGTTGCCTGGCACACGCCCAGAAGCGCGAAGGCGCTTTGAGTCGACTGTACCGAGCTT
>CAIJTV010000365.1:0-2733 GCA_903823635.1 uncultured Planctomycetaceae bacterium | reverse complement strand
GTCCAAGGTCACCTTTGAGCGTGGCCAGCGTTTGAACTTCGGGAACACCAATTGATCCTGTTCTGCGATAGAAGACGCTTCCCCCCGCAACGTTTGCCATCTTTGCGAGGCTGACTGCTCCGTCCACAATGGTCAGCGCAGTGGATCCGGTCACGTCCCCGGTATGAGTCGCATTGCTGACTAATCCCGAGTACAGGGCATTCACGGCATTGTCACCGGTGTTTGTGCCGGCCAGGTTGCTGGCTGTGATCGCCCCGGTGAAGATCTTGGCTCCGGCGAACGTCTGTGTTTCTGTTGTGACGACACCCCGTGTGGTGGCCGAGGCGTCCGGCAGGTTGAACGTGTGGGCCGTTCCTGTGCTCACTATCCCGAAATCCGTGCCCGTGGTCCCGACCGCGAAAGTCTGGGTGCCGCCCGTGAGTCCATTCAGTGAGGTGAGCGCTGCGAATGCTGGCAGCTGCCATGTCCCATCATCCCTCAGGAACTTGGTCCCATCTGGGGTTCCAGTCACGCTGAGCTTGGAAATTGCGATAGAACCAGCCAGCATGGCATTGGTGACGACAGAATTTGCGATCGTGGTGACGAACGACCCGGTACCAGATCCGGTGACGTTACCCGTCAGCGTGATGGTCTGATCCCCGGAGTTTGTGCCAGTCAGCAGCAGATCTGCCTTCAACGTCGCCAGCACCTGGATCTCAGGTGAACCGGTTCCGGCCGTTCTGCGATAGAACACCGTACCACTGGCCACGTCAGCCTGTTTGGCGAGGGTGACAGCTCCCGGAGTGATGACAAGTGCGGTCGCACCTGTGACGTCTCCCGTGTGGTTTGCATTCGAAATCAGTCCGGCGTACAGCGAATTGACCGAGTTGTCTCCCGTGTTCGTTCCACTCAGGTTGATGGCGGAGATCGTCCCGGTGAAGGACTTCGTTCCCCCGAAAACCTGTGTTCCATTGGTGACGAGTCCCCTCGCTGTAGCGGATGCGTCAGGAAGATTCAGGGTGAGCCCGGACCATGCGGCATCTGTTCCAGAAGTACCAACGCTCAACGTCAGGTTTGAAGACAGCGCGACGCCATTGATAGTCCGTGTGAGCGGGACGTATGTTGCAGCTGCAGACGAGATCGTCAGGAATGACGCCAGATCGATCGTTTTGAAAGTCTGATCGTCCGCCAGGAACTTTGTCCCGAGTCCAGTTCCGCCGCTTCCGAGTCGAGCCGAAGCGAACGTGCCGGTGGTCACGTCAGCAGCCGAGTGAGCATGAGACGCTGCGGCCGCCCCGACATCGGTGTAGGACAGCACCACCGAACCGACCTGGCCATTCACCGAGCTAACGGCTGCGGCTGGGTAGTTCAGTTGTGTCCATGAAGCGAGCAACGACGAATCGTCTGCGTTCAGCACCCATGTGGTTCCGAGGTCAGACCTCAGGCACCAGTCTCCCCTGTCTCCGTTCAATGCCAGCATTGCCACCTGGCTGGCTACGGATCCGAGATACTCGGTGATTGCAACCGCAGGGATTTGTGAAGTCGGGATGACCCCGCCCACGAGGTCGGCCTTCAAGGCGAGAAGAACGTCCGTTTCAGGAGTTGATCTGACATTCAGCAGCGTTCTTGCGGTGTTCGCGTCGAGCCGCCTTGACATCCCACGTCCAGCTGTTGTTCGTCCGACAAATCCGATATCGGCCATCTGGACGTTATTCTCTGTGGCATGGGATGCCATGATCGCATTCTCCTGCCCCGTAGATCAGTGTGCAGACAACGTGACTTTGTTTTGGTTGGCAGCGAGGCGATTAGACGCGTCCGATTCCCTTTGATCTCGATTCAATTGAGTCGCCTGAATCAACTGGAATGTGAGATCAGCACCAACGAGCATTGCCAGGACGGGCATGACCATGACGGACACACCGATGATTCTGCAGTGCTGCCGAATTCTGGTCAGCAGTTTCTCTGCCGGGTAGGTTCTTGAAGACATCAGGCGAGTCTCAGCGTAAACGAGCATACTCATCCAGACCGTGTTGACGGCCAGGCCGAGCACTACAAAAAGGCCGATCAAGTTGAAGAGATTGTTGACCACTAGCTGGCTCCGTTATCAAAGAATTTGAGGAAAACACTGGCGATTCGTTCAATAACGCAACCGGTAGCAAGAATGATCAGAGACCATCCGACCTTTCCCCACAGCTTCGAGGCATTTGGCCCCGATACAGTAAACCCTCCGCCGACTGGAGATGTGACTGACATCCGATCGATTTCAGCCGAGTCTCCCTCTACGGAGTTTTTCGTATCGTTGTTTGAGTCGTTTTCATGGCTCACCGTGTCAACTCCATGCCGGAACAGGTTGGGGGCGGCTTGTGATCTTACGGCGTCCGTATATTCTTGGCAATAGCCACTACGAATTGAATGACTGAGCTATTGACTGATCGGATGCGTTTTCCGACGTGAATCTATCATCGAGGTCTCCCGCGATCAGGTGATTTGCCTGAATGTTTCGATCGAGCAGCCATTTCCACCACCCGTTGTCGGATCGGCTGCAGGCCGAAGCAAACGCGATATCGAAGAACCCGTCCTCAGTATCTCCCGCCAGGGGGAATCTGCGAAGCAATGATCTGCGAGTCATCAGGCAACCGAATCCAGATCCACCGACCTGCTCTACTCCGGTCCCATGGAGAGACTTGAAGTTTTCGACACTCTTGAACGGCAGATCGAAAGAGCAGCATTTGTCGATCTGGTAACGCTGGCGGT
>CAIJTV010000364.1:0-2274 GCA_903823635.1 uncultured Planctomycetaceae bacterium | reverse complement strand
TCAACACTTGCTTGACGCCATTGTCGGCAGCTCGTTTATTCAGCTCAGCAAGGTACGCCTGGTCCTTTGCTTTGTCTTTGAAAAACTGGTTGACATACTCAATCGCCTCAATGCCGAACTCTTTCTTCGCAGTGAGAGCAAAGTCGAGGTTGTCCAGTTTCTTAGCGAAGATCGTCTTGTGAAGTGACCATTCGGCCAAAGAAATCTCAAACTTTGCTGCGGGCTTAAGCAGGGCGGCTGAGGCGGATGAACCAGCAGCGGCTGCGGCAACCGATGCCGCCAGGAACGATCGACGTGACAACGGAGTGGTCATAAGGAATACTCTTTCAGAAGATGTCAGGAAAACACCGGGAGTCCGCGTCAGTGATCGAGCCTGCCTTAACACTGACGCTTCTCGCGCCGAAGCAAAGTACACAGACTATACTCTGAGCGGTGGGAACTAATCGTAGCCGGATTCGCGAGAGTTCGGATGCCCTTCTTGGACACCCGCGAATTCTCACGAATCCGGCTACAAAGAAAAATCTGGTTTCTCGCCTCCCACAGTTTAGCCACCGCAATCGGCCTTCTCAAATTATGAAACGAGTTCCTCGGAACTCAGTCAGGAAATCACGGTTCATGCCTTCAGAATCAGAAAATCGCCCGGAAATTCAGACGGCCCTGATCGCCGGGTGCGGCTATGTTGGGCATCGAGTCGCCCAAAGTTGGACCGCCGCTGGGATTGAGACGTTCGCGTGTACTCGTGATGCCGCCAAGGCCGAACAACTGTCGACTCAAGGCATTCGTCCGCTCCTGATGGACCTTTCCACTCCCGAGAACTGGCCGGATCTGCCAGTAGTTGATGTTCTGCTTTGGAGCGTTGGCTTTGATCGCAGCGCTGGTGCGGATCGCACGAAGGTCTGGATCGATGGACTTCGTGAATTGTTGAGTCGTGTTCAGTTTCGAACGGAACATGGCCGAGTGATCTACACTTCAAGCACGGGAGTCTATGGAGATTCCGGAGGCGATGAAGTCGACGAGGAAACAGTTGCTTGTCCTGACTCTGAAGGTGGCAAAGCGTGTCTTGCCGCCGAGCAGATCGTTCATGAGTTCTCAACCAGAACCGGCAACGCGGTGACAGTGCTGCGGCTGGCCGGGATTTATGGTCCGAACAGACTCCTGCGACGGATTGCTGATCTGCAAAATGGAACGCCAATCACGTCACCACCCGATGACTGGCTCAATCTGATCCATGTGGACGATATCGTTCGGACAGTGAATGCTGCGGCAAAACGTTCAGAGTCATCAAAGATGCCGCGGATGAATGTCGTCGCAGCGAACAGTGTGACTCGTGGAACTTACTACACGACTCTTGCAGAACTCGCCTCCGCGCCGTGCCCCATCTTTGAAGCCTCTCCATCGACAGAGAACGCGAAGGCACGGTCCGGTCGTGGAAGCGGTAATCGCCGGGTCATCAGTCGCGTACGTGCCGCGCTGGATGTCGAGTTTCAGTTTGACGACGTGAGAGCTGGGTTGCAGGATGCGTTGAAGCGATCTAACGGAGCGAGTCACTGAGCGGAGCTCTCTGGGTCAAGCTACCCAATTCAATAGTTTCCTGATCCGACTATCCGTCACATCTGACGCAATCGCCTCTAGCGTACTGAATGACCCAACGCGCCGATATTTACACTGGTTACGGGCAAATCCCTCCATGGTGATTTCCTGATCGGCAATCTCCGCCGAAATGAGCCGTAGGTGTTTAGTGGTTAGATATTCGGGCACTCATTGCGTGCAGAGACGTATGCGGTGGAGCGCCCGGGCGGTGTCATAAGGGAATTCCCCCAATGTCTTTGCGCAGATTTCTACGGCAGACGCAAATGCTGATACAGCATGGTCTGCATATGACTCGCGCATCACAAATTGATGGGAGATATGCACAGCCAGTTCAGGCTTCACGGCTGGAAGAGCGAATCCTGTTCAGCGCCTCAGCGATCGCACCCGTTGCGGCTGAACTGGCGGATGCAGGGGCTTCAGTCGCGTCTTTGCTCGCAGATCCCGCGGTGGATTCAGGTTCTTCCAGTGATCTCTTTCCGATTTCTGACCAGCAGATGCTGGATCTTATCGCGGATACCATCCTTCCGGCTGGAGCTGAGATTCAGTCGTCACCGGTTGAAGTTGCGGCAGACGAGCAGACGCTCGAACTTGTGTTTCTGGACTCATCGATCGCGAATCTCGATCAGATGATGACAGTTCTGCGGGCGATGGATGAGAACAATTGCTAGCGAACTCTGGAGTTCG
>CAIJTV010000363.1:0-3823 GCA_903823635.1 uncultured Planctomycetaceae bacterium | reverse complement strand
CGTGAGGCTCGATGGTGGTTCTGTTCTGCATGGAGAAATCGTTCGTCCGGAGCGGCAGATCGATCTTGAGGATTTGTTGCCCCGAAGAGCCGACGGGGCGTGTTGAATTCAAATTGTTGCTCGGGAAACTTCGGAAGTTGTCAGACAAGATGAACATCTGAGGACATCTCGATGCTGGTTGCATTGGCTTGCGGCGTTCTTGAGCGTTGGACGGAGTCCATTGTGAAAGAGGTCTGAACGCGTTTAAGCTGCCAAATTCGTGTTTCGAACCGCGAATGGACACTAATAATCGCAATGGCGCAAATAGGGATCCGTTGTGTCAGGAATTACGCCGGGGAGGCTCTTGGAAATGACGCTGCTGGTGCGTCGTCAAGTCTTCATTTTGCAGTAGAATGGGCATTCTTTCCCCGTAGCAGGTTTGTCGGACAAGAGTGTCCAACCTACGTTTTCAGGACTGACAGTGCGTCGGACGTAACCGTTTGATCGCTCTGACTTTTTGGACATCCATGTCTCACGCCTCGATTTCTTCTTCCTTTGTTACGGCCTTTGGAAAGCTTTCCGCAAACTCGGATGACTATGTCCCCGATATCGTGCGGTTGATTTTGAGTGAAGCTCGAAAAGGTCGTGCCAGCGATGTGCATCTGGTGCCGTCCGAGTCGGCTCTGATGATGCAATGGCGAGTTGATGGTGTGCTGCACGCCGTGGCAGGGTTTGATCGCGAACTGGCGACTCGTATCATCGCCCGACTCAAAGTGATCAGCGGATTGCTGACCTATCGAACAGATGTGCCGCAGGAAGGACGAGTGGCTCGGGAACACAGTCCGACGGAAGTTCGCGTTACGACATTCCCCACATTGCACGGCGAAAAGGCCGCGATTCGCATGTTTGCGGAGAACGACCAACTGCAGCGGCTGGGACAATTGGGGTTGCCGGACACCGTGCGATCTCGACTTCTGGAGCATCTGGGAGCAACCGCCGGCGTGATTCTGCTGACTGGTCCATCGGGCAGTGGCAAGACGACCACAGTGTATGCGTGTCTGAGGGAAATCATTGCTCAGTCCGGTGGTTCTCGCTGCATCATGACGCTGGAGGATCCGATTGAAGTCGCGGTTGACGGGGCGACTCAGTCCCAGGTGCGTCCATCGGCCGGTTTTGATCTGGCGACCGGATTGCGATCACTGATGCGACAGGATCCCGACGTGATTCTGGTGGGGGAGATTCGAGATCCTCAAACAGCGGAAGCGGCGTTTCAGGCGGCCCTGACTGGGCATCTGGTGCTGACCACATTTCATGCCGGCAGCGCGGCCGAAGCGTTGACTCGATTGCTGGACATGCAGATTGAACCGTATCTCCTGCGCAGTGGTTTGCGGAGTGTGATCTGTCAGAGATTGTTGCGTCGCCGTTGTGAGCATTGTGGGTCTCCGACTCGATCTGAACCAGGACTGAATGAGAAATGTGAGAAAGTTGCGGAAGGGACAGACAAATTCAGACTGGCGGAGACTCCTGGCAGCACCTGCGGTCACTGTGGCTCGACGGGATATTCGGGCCGGATGGTTCTGGCGGAAATGCTGGATCCGGATCTTCCTGAAATCGCACGAGGGATTCTGCAGAGAACCGACGCGAGGCAGTTGGCCACGCTGGCGGAATCCGCGGGAATGGAGACACTGCAGCAGGCGGCGGTCAAGGCCATCGCGGCAGGTTTGACTAGTCATGAAGAGGTGTTGAGAGTGTTAGGATCGCTTAAATGACGGCTGCTTTAACACTGGAAGATATTCAGCATCTCTCGGAAGAGGTTCGACATCTCGTCCGCGCGGGGATGCCGCTGGAGGAAACTCTGGCTGATGCTGGTCGAGGTCGTGGGCGTCGTCTGCAACAGTTGACTCAGGCGATTTCTGATGGTCTGAATCAGGGGCAGTCGCTGGAAGAGCTTGTGCAGAAAGAATCGGCTGGCGCGGGGCGAATGCTGGCCTCGGCGGTCGGGGCCGGGGTTCGTTCCGGGGATCTGGGGCTGACGGTCGAGATGATGGGAGACTTCGCCACGGATGTCGTCAGTCTTCGCGGTCGACTTCTGCAGGCCGCCGCTTATCCGCTCACCATTGTCGCGATGGCCTGCGTGCTGGTCGTTGTCATTCTTCAACATACGCTGCAGATGTTTCTGGACACATTCGTTTACTGGGACGTTAAGACTCATTGGCTGCTCTGGAAACTGCTGGAGTGGAATCGTGATATGCCGTGGTGGACTCTGTTGATTCCTCTGGCGGGAATGGTGCTGCTGTTGATTTGGTCCGCATCCGGGCGAGCGGCTGCGATGGCGTTTAAAGGGCCGGAACGACTGCTCTTGTTGTTGCCCGGCGTGTATGCACTCGTGCGTGACTTGCAGAGCTATACGTTGTCGAGAATGCTGTCGCTGCTGACTGAACGCGGACTGCCATTGCCGGATTCTCTGAAACTGGCCGGTGGAGCGACCGGAAATTATCGACTTGAGATGGCTTGTCGAGACATCGCGAAGAAGATTGAAGCGGGTGGCTCGATGAGTCAGGAGGCGACTGTGTTGCAGACGTCTCGATATCGCCTGCCGTCTCTGTTGAGTGTGTGTTTACAGCAGGTGGAGCATGATGAAGCGCGGATGGTGCATCGACTCAGATCGGTTGCAGAGTTCTATAGAACTCGTCTGGATCGAAATCTGGCCTGGCTGAAGCTGTTGATGCCGGTGATGCTGTTTGTTGTGATTGGCGGAGGCTGTGTACTGACTTACGCGATCATGGTGTTTTGGCCGGTGACCGAGCTTTATCGCAACATCGGAATGTGATCTGTATGCCAACGTTTAAATATCAAGCCGTGTTGCCGACAGGCGTTTCGATTTTCGGTGTCTTTGACGCCGAAGATCAGAACATATTGCAGAGCTATCTGCAGTCGCGGAATATGACGCTGGTGAATGCGACCGAGCTTTCCATCAGTTCTGTTCTCTCGGGGCAAAATCAGGAATTGCCCCGGATGCTGCAGTTGCGGATTGGCGACCGATTGCGAGAAGCATTGTTGACAGACATGCCGGCTCACGTGGCGGTGCGAGCGATCGCGGCAGAACCAATTGAGCACCCCGTGCTGATGTCTATGCCGTGGCTGATGGTCTCCGGCCTGTTTGCCAGCGTTGTGATGATGTTGTTGTCGATCCTGATTCCGGACGGTCGCCTTGGGCTGGTGATCAGTGCGGGGCTGTTGCCGATGCTGGTGGTCGAGCTTTGGGCGGCGGCGTGGTTCTGGTTTGTCTATCGACCTCGCCGCATGCTGCTTCGGATGGCAGACCAGCTTGAACGAGGTGAGCATGGATCGTTTACCGGACTGGGACTATTGCCGGGTGAATTGAGCACCATTATGAACTCACAATTGAGTTCGCAGACGAAGGCAACTGCTGTTGCGGAGCTGGTTCCGACGCTCAGTGGGATGCGGCTGAAATCTCATCATTTTGCGGCGATGTTTCTTAGTCCTTTGATTGCATTGACGCTGCTGATGATGGGCATGCATGTCATGCTGATTTCGATTGTGGTGCAGTTTAAGGAAATCTTCCTTGGGTTCGGCGTGGAGCTGCCCGTTATCACGATGCTGTTTATCAATTTGAGTGACATCGCCAGCAGTTTGGGGCTGCCGGGTCTGTTCGCCTCGGCAACGTTCATGATTGCCGCACTGGTGCTGCTGCATATTCTGTTGGTGTTGCCGAAGACAGCCGAGCTCTGGGAAAGCGTTCCCGGTCTGGGCTTATCGGTTCGCTGGCTGATGCAGGCTCGAGTGGCTCGCATTCTGGGAGTTCTGGTGCGGAATCGAGTTG
>CAIJTV010000362.1:0-1695 GCA_903823635.1 uncultured Planctomycetaceae bacterium | reverse complement strand
TCTGAATCAAGCATCCCGCGAACACACAGCCGCATTTTATGCCGCTCGAAGACTAGACCAGAGCCAGTCCCGTACGCTCCAGTCGATCCTCGCACTGAACGGTAGACATAAACTAATCACATCCGAATTCTCATGCTGTCAGTTCGCAGCGATGAGGGATCGTTGGAAATCTCAATCGCTTCCACCAGCAGTGCGAGAGAATTCTGCAGAGAACGCGCGACGACGAAGAGTACTCCGAAGCCCATCAGTCCAGTAACGCTCAGCAATCCCGGAACCCAGCGCTCCTGTCCTTCCGTCAGCAACACGAACAGCATGACTCCAACGAGCGGCAACGCCGCGGCCAACGCCAGATAGCCCCATGTCATGCGATGAATGCTTCGCAGGGAATCAACGTCACTCAAAGGAATGGCCTTGCCCGATAACAACTTCGGATAAAACGCGCGAACGGCGATCCAGGTAATGAAGAAGAAGGGATAGGTCGCAGCAATGCCACCGCACAAAGCCAGGCTGACAAAGAAGTGCGAATACAAATGCACGGTCAGAGGAGCACCAGCACTATTCATGGCGATGGGGTAGATAATTCCGGCCAACAACCATTCCGATGCACCGAGCAACGCCAGCATATTGCCAATGTGCAGGCTTCGTCGGCGAACGGCATCAGCATCCGGAACGCTGGCAACGCCTTGTGTGACCCCGCGAATAACCGGCCAGGCCAGCCACATGCCAAGTCCGAGACCCAGTGGGAAAGCAATTGTATTGATCCATATCTGGATGCTGTTGAAGATCTTATCGGCGTTCGGCAGGATCTCCGGCAGATGGTCGACGATCTGCTCTTTGTTGTAGACAAGATTGAGAAATGCGGCGATGCCGTTGGCTCCCATCACAATCGCCGTGAGCACCAGCAGCGGCCGACGAATCACGAAACCACGCCACAAGTTCGCCCCCGGACGTAATGACGCCATCGTCTCGGGTTCTGTGCAATAGCGCAGTTCTCTGGCGAGTTCTTCAGCGGCCCCAAAACGCTTCTCGCGATCATTGGCAAGTGCTCGCAGCAGGACATCACGGATCGCCGTGACTGAAGCAAACGGCAACTGGCCAAAGTGGCGAAGATCGGGCTGTTGAGTTCTTAATTGCCCGGCCGACGCCAGAGCCGCTGGCCAGCTTCGATCACTGACATGATCATTGAACGGACGTTGCCCACACAACATTTCCCACAGCAGAACACTCAACGAATACTGGTCACTGCGAGCATCCACGTCATCGGCTTCCCGAGCATGATCCGGGTGACAGACTTCCAGTTGTTCGGGCGACATGTAGGCCAGACTGCCGCCAAAGTAAGCTGCCGGAGTCACCCCGTCGAGCTTTGAACAGAAGCTGATATTGAAGTCGACAATTTTTGGAGCCCCGTTTTCATCCAGCAGAATATTGGCCGGCTTGAGATCTCGATGAAGCACGCCCTGCTCATGTGCATACTGGAGTGCAGACGCGACCTGAATTCCGAACAGACAAACCGTCTCTGGCCACGTGGCTTTCTGCAGTCGACGGTGCAAAGGATGTTCGTGAGCAGTCCCGGTGACTCCAAAGCCGCTTCCGGATTCCTGCAACTGACGACTGATCGCCTTCAACAAAGCCGTACCCGACCAATCGGACTTCGGCAACAGGCGCAGTTGATCCAACACTTCCGAAAGCGATGCT
>CAIJTV010000361.1:0-1612 GCA_903823635.1 uncultured Planctomycetaceae bacterium | reverse complement strand
TTTTCCTGCACAGACCGCTGCCCAGACGTCGTCCAGTTCGCAGCCAAGCGGAGTGACAACGCCAAGCCCGGTCACTACTACTCGACGGCGTGACATCATTCAGCTCGCGGCGCAAAAAACAGCTCGCAGATCCGGAACAGGTAAACGACAGCAGGCCGCAACCAAAGTGCAGCAGTCACAAAATGACTGATCAGCACTCACGGAGGCGAACTTCCAGAATCGTTCCGGACATTGCGAGCGGAGGAGACTACTGCTTACCTTCGATGTAGGTAATCGCATTACCAACCGTCTTGATCTTGTCGTAATCCTCGTCGGGGATCTTGACGTCGAATTCGTCTTCAAGAGCCATTACAAGTTCAACAATATCAAGGGAATCCGCCTTCAGATCATCAACGAATGAGCTGGTGCGGGAGATTTCTTCTTTAGGAACGTCAAGCTGATCGCTGACGATACCAATCACTTTTTCTTCAATCGACACTGATGCTTTCCTCCAGCGAAACAAAACACTGACAGGTGTTTTCGAACACCGTCAGTCGTCCGGGGAACTGCTCCGGGCACCTGCTCCAGTCGCAGGCGATCGTCCGGTCCGCGAATCGTGCGGAAGATATATCGGGTTTGCGAATTCGTGTAAACCCGTTTAGCCGGGCAGTCTGCCGCATTTCCGGAGTGCGGGTCAATTTTCTGCGACATCATTAGGGTGACGACCCCGTTTAGCCCGTCAGATTCGCGATCTGATGCGATCCAGACGTTGTTTTTTGGCGACTGACTTAGGCTTCCTTGCAATCCGTTGTATCAAGGGCTTTGCGTAACGTCTTCCGCAGGAGTTTCAGGAGTCGGGTATCCGAAGGTCTATTTGCAGATCGTTTTGAAAAACATGGATTCCACGGGACAACAGGGGCAGAATCAATGCTGAAACTGAGCAAGGTTGGTTCGCAGATACCCCGGAAGATCAACTGGGGGAAGTTTGTAATATCTCTTGCTGAGATCAATCAATTCCGGTGATTCACGTTCTGCCGCAACATATTTCTCAGCCATGTCGCTGGAGAAAGGGTGTGAACGAAGGGTTGACTGAATCTGCTCAATAACTGGTTCGTCTCTCAGATAAAAGTTCATCGCATCGATCAGTAATGCTGCAATATCAGGTCGATTGATTCTGCGACAAGCTTCGAGAGCGACAAAGGCCAATTCGTGGCCTTTATTGACAAAGAATTGAAAGAATCCTCCGTTATTTATCTCTGCCTGCAGCCACCAAAGGCTGTAGTAGTCCTGGTATCCAACCGGAAGACTCTTCAATACTTCAATGGTCGACTGATTTTCTGATTGGTCACATCGATCATAGACGTAATCCAGCACGGCTCCATCAAGTTCGTCATCATCCATGACGCTCAGAAGTTGCGGAGTCAGGCAATCGTAAACCGGCCGCTGTGATCGCGGCATGTGGAAGTCCATCCTTTCGGAGATCGATGGAACTCCGACGAGGGTTCGCAGCCATTCTGGCCATCGCCTGGGAGCCACACCATTTCTCAAGACAGATTTCGTGAAGGCATCCACACTGGGCGAAAACTTCATCAGCACTGCAAGTCCGCCATAAAAGACAATCGGGATTAATGCT
>CAIJTV010000360.1:0-1752 GCA_903823635.1 uncultured Planctomycetaceae bacterium | reverse complement strand
CCGTTCGTGGGCGATGGTCCAGAGCCGGTGCCGCCGCCGGGCAAAAGATGGGCCGAACTCGAAGCCTCACGTACACTTCTGAAAGAACTGGCCCCTGAGCTGCAACTCATAATCGCCGCTGCGGACGCTGGTGGCATGGCTCGGTATCCAGTTGATTTCAGGAAAGGCCTTGAGGCGGATCAGACAGTCATGTATCAGACTCGAAATCTGGTAAGACTTCTCTCGCTGAGTGCACACGTTCACGCTCATGACGGACACTGGCAAGATGTTCTGAAAGACGTAATGCAAATTTTCTCTGTTTCAAGCTCCCTTGACGGTGAACCCAATTCGATCGCACAGAATCAATGCACTGCACTACATGCCAGGGGCTGTTTTCAGACAGTCTCCATGTTGCCGCACAGCCCATGGTCAGACAAAGAGCTCGAAGAGCTGCAAGTTGCGGTGGGGCGCGCGGTGTTTCGAAAAAATTTTCAACGTGCGTTTTACGGAGAACTTGCGATCAAGCTGGAGTATTTGGAGATACTTCCGAGTCCAAGCATAATCCGGATGGTCGTAACGACGAACAACAGCAGATCGACGGTCATTGACCTCATGGACTCCACGGCCAAAGCGATGGATTCGTCGTGGGTTGATACTGTTGAACGATTCTTTCCCGCATCATTGAAAATGATGGAGACGGACATCGACCCTGTTTCACCAGTTTCCCATATCGTCGTTCTGATCAGTTTACCTGCACTTCAACATGTGATCTTTTCCGGCATACGTGCCGAAGCTCGCCAAAACTGTTGCATTGGGTTCATCGCAGCGAAACGTTACCAGCTCAAACACGGAACGCTTCCTCGAAAATTGAACGACCTAAGAGACTTCGTTCCTGGTGACTTTAAATCACGGCTGTCTCGGCTCATCGACCCTTTCGATGGGAAGCCGTTACGTTTCAAAACAACAGACTATGGCGTAGTCATTTACAGTATTGGCGACAACAGAGTCGATGATGGCGGCGATGTTGATAACGCAGTTCGAGTGTCTGCGGATCTCGGTTATTTGATTTCGAAGTAGGGGCAGTTCAGAGGACGAACGACAATTAACGCCGCCTTTTACTCCGCGATCGTAGACTCTCTGCTGAGTCCCGGCCTACCCGCCTGAAAGATGCCGGACCGCACTGGCAACGCCGCGAGTGACGTCGGCCATGCGTTCATAGTCCAGAGTTTCCGCCGTATCAGTCCAGCGGTGATAGTGTGGGTTTCGCAGAAAGCTGGTGTCGGTCAACATCAGAGCCGGATAATCATTGATCCAGAAGGCATGCTGATCGGACAAATGAATCTCGCGGATGCTCTCAGGCAGAACAATCGAGAATAACGGAAACCGTGTTCCTCGCTTGAAGCCTCGGCGAAAGTTCCAGCAGAGCCGTGCTGATCGCGGATTCCCGACAGCCGCCAGAAAGTTGCCTCGTCGAGGAAACAGCCAGCGAAGCCATTTCGGAATCGCGGGCGGGACATCCTGAGAATTCTTGTCGTCGATGTAGTAACCGACCATTTCAAGACACAGCATACCGATCACATTTTCCCCACGAGCCCGACAGCCCTGAGCATGCACTAGGCTTCCCATTTCGCTCGTGCCGTAATATGGAGCTTCTTCACACGCGAACGCGACAAAGCGAATCGTCCTGTGAGGCCGTGCAGACTTCAGCAACCGAGCCGTCTCGATTAGAACCGCCACCGCCGAACCGTTATCGTCAGCCCCGGGCGTTGTCGG
>CAIJTV010000359.1:0-5340 GCA_903823635.1 uncultured Planctomycetaceae bacterium | reverse complement strand
CCGGCAAGTCGCTGGAAGGAGCCATGATCAGTAATGCTGTCGACCGCGAAATTCAATCGGCCGCAAATGCAGATCGACAGGTGCAACTCGCTGCAAAAACCAAAGAGCTCGAAGACATCGTCGCGAGTCAGACGAAGGTCATCGCCGGAGTTCAGTCAACGCTGGCTCAGAAAGATCAGGAACTGACCGAGAAAGAGCGGATGCACAGTGAGCAATTGGCTCAGCGAACCAAACAGTTCGACGAAATCGCCGCCCAGTTGCTGCAGGTGGAAACGACTTACTCGAATGTTCAGGACGCACACCGAAATGAAATGCTCGTTCTCGATGACGAAAAGACGAACAACACCAAAGCTCTGAAAAGTCTCCGCAAGGCAAAAATGGAGATTGAGGATCTGAAGTTTGAGCGTCCCGATGGGAGTTTGCTCTTCGTCGATCAGCAGTCTCAGCTCTGTACGATTGATGTGGGTTCCGCTGATAACGTCCTCATCGGCATGACATTCTCCATCTATGCAAAGGACAATGGTGGAGTAGGTCGTCGACAGGGCGATGGTGACATCAAGGGGAAAATTGAGGTTGTGGAGTTGGTTGGCAGTCATGAGGCCAAAGCCAGAATCGTGAAGCAGAAACGCAGCGATCCGCCAGCAGCCGGAGATCCAATTTACTCTCCCTTGTTCTGGCCCGGTCAGAAGATTCAAATCGCTGTGGTCGGATTGCTTGACTTCGATGGCAATCCAGGGACAGATCGGGAAGAGTTCAATCAGATCGTTAGAACCAGTGGCGCAGAAGTGGTTCTGCACGTGAACGACCTGGGCAAGCTGATCGGGAAAGATGGCGCGGAGTTGACCACTTCGGATATTCCGAACAACCTGACATCTTCAGTCCGATTCCTTGTTCGGGGTAACCTGGGGGACGAGAACACGCAGGATAGTGCTCAACAGGCGATCTACTTGAAGATTCGCGAACTTGCACTCGAACTGGACGATGAGGCCAAAGGCAACGGCGTTTATGTGATGGAGCTTGATAAGTTCCTTGAGTACGTTGGCTACACAAGCAAACGACTGGTCTATTCTCCGACCAAGGATTATCCTGCCAACCTTCCTAACGGTGCTAAGAGCCTCACAGTGATCGGGGCACGTGACCCATTTGAGGATGCCGGAACATCGTCTTCAACGAATTTCACAAAACCGATGATCTCGCTGGGACATACGGCGTTTTCCCCACGACGAAATAAGGCGACGGTTTCGCGCGGACAAACCACGAAGCTGTATGAAACGCCGGGCAAAGCGGAGTGATCATTTTCTGAACGTTGCACTCGGGGTGAACGAGGATCTGGTAAGAGGTTCAAACCCCGAGATTGCTAACCCTTTTCCCCTTTGAATAGTCCGGCTATTCAGCGACGACTTAGCTCAGGCTTCAGCGGCCGTCGCGAACTGGGACCTGCTTTGAAACAAGACCTCGGACTCAAGGAAGTCGTTTTTGAGGCTTGAATCGTAAATGCAATCCCGGGAGACGGTGTTTCTTCCCGCCCGGGACGCTGTTAGCAAGTGAGCACACCACAGAAGCCCACTAACCAGTTCTTCTGCTCGCATCGCTTGTTGCCTGGTACTTATTGGGCATCCACGCACGGGATCGCGCGAATCTGACCGACGAATTGTCCGGCTGCTTTCGGAGCGGACGCAGGGATTGCACCCGGCGACGCAGCATTTTTACGCATATTCCAGCCGCTTGCGGTATACTCCCACAACGCGTAGCCCATCGGTGCACCGCGGCCGATTGAACTCTGAGTGCCCATCGTAAGATCTCTGACTTCATTCACCATGGTGTGAATCCACTCTAAGGAACATTGGGAATAGCGATCGACTGCTCACGGATGTTATGGGAACATTCCCCCATACGCAATTGGCGAACATCTCAATCTGCTGCTCTGCCGAAACCTTAGCGTGCTCAACCTCTGCATTTGAATCATCTGCGGGTAGACAATTTACTGCGGCATTGAATGCAGCCTGAAAAGAAAACACGGAACATTTGCATGCGCCCGCTCTTTGACCAGGATTCAGAAAATTCCGCTATCACGTTGGCTCGCATGTCCCTCCACGAAGATCTCCGTGATGTGGGGGACGTGACCTGTCTCTCCACAATTCCTCCGGATCTTCAGGCCACCGTCCGAATCGTCTCTCGGGAATCGGGCGTTGTCAGCGGCTTGCCTCTGATCCCGATTGTCTTCCATGAACTCTCCAGTGATGTCAGTGCGATCGTTCCATTAAATGATGGAGACAGGATTGACCGTGGCACGGTGCTGGCCTCATTGACCGGCTCAGTTCGTGCGCTTCTGACCGGGGAACGAACGATCCTGAACTTCATGACGCATCTCTGCGGCATCGCATCCAGAACCGCTCAGTTCGTCGATGCGATCGCCGGCACAAAGGCCTGCATCCTGGATACTCGGAAAACATTGCCGGGCTACAGAGCGTTGCAAAAATATGCGGTCCGATGCGGTGGAGGCACAAATCATCGTATGGGACTTTATGACGGCGTCCTGATTAAAGACAACCATCTGGCTGCTCGAGGAGACTCCGCATGCGCATCGGCTGTCGCGGACGCTCGACGCTATATGGTGAACTCGGGGCGAAACACATCGATCGAAATCGAAGTTGATACGCTCGAGCAATTGCTGGATGCCCTGAAGGAGAAACCTGAAATCGTTCTTCTTGACAACATGTCTCCCACGCAGCTTCGACAAGCCGTCGCGTTGCGTGATGAACACTGTTCATTAACTTTGCTGGAAGCGTCCGGAGGCATCACTCTGCAGACCGTCCGAAGTGTCGCGGAAACCGGTGTGGAGCGAATCAGTATCGGCGGCCTGACACATTCATCTCCCGCTCTGGATCTGGGATTTGACTGGCCATGGTAGAACGGATGTCATGATTGGAAGGCGAATTTAATAACCGGCGAGCCTCCTCGATTTCACTCGGTTCTGCAAAGCTGCTCTTTCCGAAAGCAATGCCGATGATTGTGAACGTCGTCCGAATGATGATGCGAACGTCCGCAGTCAGTGACCTGTTGCGGACGTAAACAACTTCCAGCGACAGCTTAATCGGCAATAACTGATTCACGTAAGAAGCTTCTGGCTCTGCGTCATCCAGCAACAGATGTCCGTGAGTGTAATTGTAAAGGCTTCCGTAGCTGGCGAGACCCGGGCGAACCTGCAACGTCTCCTGGCCCAATGGTCCGTAGTGTTTCGCCACGATGGCCGGATCTTCAGGGCGAGGTCCGACAATCGACATCTGGCCCAGCAGGACGTTGAACAATTGAGGCAGCTCGTCGATCTTCGTAGCTCGCAGAATTCGCCCGACGGGAAAGACCCGAGCATCATGAGTTCCCGTGATCATGCTATGGGATTTCTGAACCACATGCATCGTGCGAAACTTGTGCATCACGAATTCAGCGCCGCCTCGTCCTGCTCGTCGAGCCCGATAAAGAACCGGCCCGGGACTTGTCACGCGAATGGCAATCGCCGCCAGCAGAAACACCGGGGCGAGCATTACAAGTGCCAGTGAAGCGAAGACGATATCAAAGAGGCGTTTGACCATTGCGCAATGTCCGTCGAACGGTCATGAAAATCTCGGCGGCTTCCATGCAACACATGCTGCCAAACGCCGCCGCTCGATGACGCAGGGCTTCACAGGATCGAGGATGCGGAAATGGTCGCAACTCGGGCTCATAACACGCCATCGCTGCGATCTTTCGTTCGAGCCCCTTGCTGATATCCAGCCATGTGTCCGGAATAAACGTCCTGGGATAAGCCCACTCCGTGCTGCTCGCGGTGTCGAATGTCAGAACTGTCTGCAGATACCGCTCCTGAGGTCTTAACGCCACCAGTGCCGCGCGGAAGAGTACGTTATGGTCGTGATTGATGTCGCCACCATATTGGCAGTAGACAACTCGCGGACGAGTCTCCCGAACGATGGCTTCCAGCGGAGTAATAATGTCCGTCAGTCCAAACGTATCCATCCTCTGATCGGGGAACCCCAGAAATCGATAGTCCGCCACATCCAGCACTTTCATCGCCGCGCTGGTGTAGGAAAACTGAGGCTGGCCGTTGGAGCTGTCCTCGGCCGTTCGTCCCTTCGTCGCGATCACGACGGTTACGGGATCTCCGGCATCTCGATGCAGCGCGATGGCTCCGCCGCAGCCCAGAACTTCATCATCGGGATGAGCCGCGATGACAAGGACAGGAGTGTTACTCATTGGCCCAGACCTTCCCTGTCCATTCGCAATCGCTCAAGGAACTGCCCTTCAAAATGGTGCCGTCGTCGGCTTCAACTTCCAGGATAAGCACACAGCCAGATCCGCAGGCGACGACTTGTCCACACGATTCAGCCACGGGACTGACGACAGGTCCAATCACTGTTCCCGGCAACTGATGATCCATTGAAACTGCCGGAAGCAACGCCGCCGACTGAATAGTCCAACGCCGACCGTCCAGAAAACTGAACGCACCGGGATAAGGTCGAGTCAACGCGCGAACGAAGTTATAGACGCTCACCGCCGACTGATGCCAGTCCAGCAATCCATCGGCCGGACGTCGGCGAGGCAGCAACGGCTCATTCGATGAAGGTTGTGGTACTCCGGGACGTTCTCCTGCCAGCAACTTCGGGAGAACTCGCTGAATCATAATGCGATTGGACTCAGCCACTTTGTGATACAAAGTCTCGCAGGTGTCGTAGGGCGAAATGGGAAACTCGATCTGATCAATGATCTGCCCTTCGTCGACATTGTCCGCCAGCCAGATCAAAGTATTCCCTGTCGTCTTTTCCCCGCGAATGATCGCCCAGTTGATCGGCGCGCTGCCGCGATTGTGAGGCAACAGCGACGCATGAGCACCGATAGCTCCCAGCCGTGCGGTGGCCAGCGCTGCGGAGCTGAGAATCTGACTCCAGCCAATGACCAGCAGCAAATCGAGATTCATCTCGGACAGAAGCTGACTTGTCTGCTCATTGTTAATGTTGTGAACACGATGCAGTGGAACATTCCAGCCCTCAAGCACGTCCGAGTATTCCGCTGTCGCACAACGTTTTGCCGCCGCTGGTGCATCCAGAGTAATGACCGCAACCAACGGAACTCCCGCATCGCGCAAACCTTGAAGCGCGGGAATGCCTTCCTGATGGAATCCAATCCAGGCGATGCGCAAAGAAGTTGTCGAGAAACCACCGGACATGAAGCAACCGTGTTGAAAGACAGGCGTTTCGTGAATTTTGTGCGAACGATAGTGCAATCAAACGGTGATGAGAACCTGGTGTTTGCGGTGGTTGACAGGAAAGGCATTCTTTAATGCTGGGG
>CAIJTV010000358.1:0-1918 GCA_903823635.1 uncultured Planctomycetaceae bacterium | reverse complement strand
CCCGCCTACTCCGCCAAGTTTCGATGCGCCGCCCGCTTCTGCAGGCTCAATCATCTGACTTCCGCCTCCCTGAGCCGACCGCTTAGTTCCTCCAATCGGCTGCCCCGGTCCGATCAGGGCCGGAAACTTCGCCGAACTATCTCCTTCGCCTTCGGAAGTCTCTTCAGACGAGGTCAACAGATTTGCGACTTCGGGCACTTCGGAAGGAAGCCGCTCCTGTGTTGGTGCGTGGCCGTCGGCGGGAGTATTCTGGTTGGTCTGCTGCGTTGATGGATCCTGGGAGATCTGATCATGGTTATCATCGCCAGCACCGGGCGCCATTCCCTCTTCGGCAGAACCCCCGTCAACGCCTTCGGAAACAACCAGTCCAATTTCACGAAAGACTTCGCCTCCGGGTGCACCTGAGCCAACCGTCTGGCATCCTCGCAACGACAAACTGGCAATCAGCAGAATGCTGAGGTGAATCAACAATGACCCGATCCCGCCCGTCAGCAACGAGCTTCGGCTGAACTCCAGATGAGAGAGAGCGGGCTTCATCTTTGGCAATCCGTTATTTGCCGGGTTCCGCAGGCGCTGTCGGCGTCGCGGGAGTCCCCGGTACTCCCGCAGCAGCCGGAGCTGCGCCATCCGCAGATGCTGGCTTCAGGCTTTGCTGAATCATTTGGATCACGTTTTCTGTTTCATCGACTTCCACGGCCTTTTCGGGCGTCTTGAACACAAATGCCTGATCGTCAACAGGTTCATTGATCACAAGGTTTCTGAAATCGAGCGTAATCAAGGGACGAACCATTTTCGCCGTTGGATCCATACTGCGTTTCAGAAACTGAATGCGCCGTGGAAGCATTGTCTCTGCATCAACATAGACCCGTGTGTATTCCGGAACATGTGGACGAGGATCGACAACTGAACCTTCAGGAACCTTGAAGACCTCTTTACGAATTCGTTCACTCCAGCGACCGGTCACCTCATAGACTTTTCGCTCACCAACAGTAATTGACTTCACCGGCGCGAACTCCATCGTGGTCTGCAATCGTGAAACAAGACCACGCAGTCCGCCGACTCCCAGATCCATCGCCGCATTCTTGATATCATACGCTTTGGTCGCTTCGGCAGCAGCGAGGATACTCGTAATGTCACGACGTGAGACTCGCTGCATATCTCCGTTCTTCCAAAGCGTGGATAGCACACTGCCGTCGCTGACCTGGTTCAGGATTCCGCGATTCTGAGTTTCGTCAACCGGCGCGGCCTCGGCATCGAGAGCAAGCAGCTTCGCATCGTCGGCCTTTTCCGCCACCATCGGAAAGATCATGAACTCGAGGTTCACACGGTTTCCTGATGCCTCCAGATACTTTCCCCGAGCCGTAAGCTTCATGCCGGAAATGAGTGAAGTCTGATGCAGCTCGCATCGCAATGAATCCAGTCCCTCCAGTTTGGTCCGAAGCTGCGTCAGAATCTCATCTGCTGCTGGAAGATTCGGATCTGGAGCGGCAGCTTTGGCCGAAGCTGGCGTTTCGGCAGGTGGTTGCGAATCTGTTGCTGCCGGAGCTGCCGCGGCGGGAGACTCATCAGCAAAAACTGCCGACTTTGCCAGCGTCAGGCCCCCAATGCTCAACAGGAACCCAGCCATCACGGTCAGGGCTGAGAAGTGTGGAAAGGTTTGAGGTTTGTAATTCATGTGCTGATTTTGATGGATTTACCAAAGATTCGAGTTCTGCAGACCCGAAAAACAGGAGAGAAGGACCGACGGATCGCAGGTGAATTCAACCGTCTTAGTTCACATGGTGCGGAACTTTAGTGTGCCGCGTCAATCGAACCAGCGGAATTACCGGCGATTCGAAGCAGTCTCGAGCGTTTCGAGCCTGCTGATCACAGTGTACCGAGGCGCCCTCATCGGGGTCGACGGCAAACTGGAAACGGT
>CAIJTV010000357.1:0-9706 GCA_903823635.1 uncultured Planctomycetaceae bacterium | reverse complement strand
CCAGCAAAAAAACAATTCAGGGGTACGCAGCTTTGAGCAACACCCACGTTCCCATGACGCACAACCAACGCGATTCTTGTTCCCTTTGCGGCTTCGCGCCTTCGCGTGAAAAAAACATCTCACGCAAAGACGCCAGGACGCAAAGAGACCAAAGGAAGCCATGCTCCAGCAAAAAAACTATTCAGGGGTATGCAGCCCTGAGCAACACCCACGTTCCCATAACGCACAACCAACGCGATTCTTGTTTCCTTCGCGTCTTCGCGTGAAAAAACATCTCCGTGGATGACTCAACGCTGTGATTTTCTTCGGGACACAACTCAACGGAGATTAATTGCCTTTGGCTTTTTCCGGGACGGCGGCGTCAGCCGCCTCGTTTTCGTCAAACCGCTGATAGATCGGCAAATGGCGATAATAGACTTCCAGCGTAAGCAGGCTCAAAGTTGTCTGATAGAGCCGACCTGCCTGTGAACCATGGTCGTCTCGAAAATCCCAACTGCCTGCGCCAGGACCAGACTTCACCTGAGTCGATACCAGCTCATCTCGCATCCTGAGGTTCCATTGATCCCAAAGATCCCCGCCCCAATGATGCAGAACCTGAGTCGCATAGTAGTTGTAATAAATGCGTCCTGGTTGAGGTCCCACTTTGGAAAGATGTTCAACGCCCGCCTTCAACGCCGGGTTCTCTCGCTTCCAGCCAAGATATATCCTGCACAGCAGTCCTACAGCCGTCATCGAATCTTTGGCGCCCTGACCTGGCATGTATGCATACTGCGCCCCGCCTGCAACTTGCGCCGAGTTCAGAAACTCTTTCACATCGCGAACAGTGTCACTCTGAACTTTAATGCGGCCGGCTTTTGCACTTTGCAAAGCCATCACCTGCCAGCCAACAACAGACGTGTCGCCTTCCTGCCCGGGCTGATATCTCCAACCGCCATCAACTCGATTCTGAGCCTTCTCAATAAACTTAATCGCGTCTCCTGCCAGTTTTCGAAGCTCTTTATCATCCTTCTCCATCGCGGCCGCTTCGCAAAGACAAATCGTTGCGATTCCCTGGACATACATCCCGGAATTCCCCTGGCTGCTCACTCGCAAATCAGCGCCCATCGCTCCTCGCTCAGCATTCTGATGGAGGTACGTCAGACCTTTCAGCACGTTGTCTTTGAAAGGGCCGGCCTTCATATGAGTATGACCGGCGCCGAGAAAACACAGCAACGCCATGGACGTCGCGCCCATATCCGTGGTTGTCAGATCGCCGGGCTGGCCTGCATCACCGATTTCTGCAAAGTTCCACGAACCATCAACACGCTGAATCGAAGCCAGCCACTTTAATCCGAGACTGACGGCCTGTTCGCTTTCCGCATTACCACCATACAACGAGACCGCAGCACGTCGTCCGGCATCAGATCGACCTCCGAAATGTCCCTTTACAAATGGGATATCAGAAATGTCGACAAACTCTTCCAGGGGCAGCGTCAGTTCTTTTTCCTCATTCGAATCAACCTGCAGTCGATGTTGCCCCTTATCAAGCTCGGCGAGCATCTGCTGCATCGTGCTGTTAACGTTCAGATCGACAATATCCTTTGGCTGCACAATCTCAGCCAGCTCAACTGGCTGCTCAACCAATTCGTCTTTGAAATTGTCGATGATTAATTGCAGCTCGACATTCTCCGAGGTGCCCGGAAGCAACAGCGATGCCATGATCACGAGCACAAGCCCATGAACGGCCGTGCTGATTCCCGCTGTCTTGATTTCTTCCCGATGCGACTTCAACCAATGCGGCAGAGTGACACGAACAAAGAGTTTGCTGGCCTGAAACGCCGCCGCAATTTTCATCGCCCACGTCGGCGGTTTCCGACGGCGAGTTTTCTGAGCCGCTCGCTGCTGAACCTCATTGAGGACCGAGTTCCGCCTCTGTGTTTTTTTCTGACTCGCCTGAAACGCCTCCAGCAACGACGAATCAATCTCCTCGTCGTCGGCGACATCAACAGTAGAATCAGGCTGTTCCGGCATCGCGGATTGCTCAAAAGACGGGATAGGACTTTTCAGATCATCGAAATCGGTCAGAGGACTTCTCCGCAAAACTCAGGAGAAATACCCGACGATTTTAAGGAAAAGACGGGCCACATTGACTGATCTTGCCATGATCCGACAAAACACTGGCAAAGACAGGACTTACAAAGTTACGACTCTAACGCAGGATGTGCAAGAGCGTCCGTAGAACAAGACGGCACAGCCACAAAAAATGAACGAATTGCCGAGTAACACGACAGAGAATGCATCTGGGGATCGAACGAAGTGCAACAAAAACCGCACCTGCACATTTCAATTGGCATTACCCGTTGGTGCAGAGATAAGGATGTTTCAAGGCTGTTCAATCATCTGCAGAGCATTCTCCATCAGGAGCTCGCCCGTCATTTCACCCAGACTCGTTCGTGAAACGTAGGAGTATCGATCGAAACTCTCGTAATCGACTTTGGTCAGGATATAGCCAAACGCATCGTTGGTCAGACCAAACAAGAAGTTGTGTTCCCCCTTCATTTTCCGCTTCAAATAGAAACCGATATTCGGCAACGCTTCTCCCGGAATTGTCAGCACCTGAGCTTTCCCGATCGTCAGCAGATTGACCTGAACTGAAATCCGGAAGTCATCTGTATATGGATACTTCAACGGTGACGCGGCGACAATGGCCCGCATCATCGCCGACTCTACGGGGAACTCGATACGCCTTGCGAGGTTGGCAACAGCCGGCTCTTTCTGAGCATCTGCTTTACCGATGATCCGCTCCGCCTCGTCAGCCATCAGGTGACCAATTCGCAGACATTCGGTCCATGATCGCAGATCCGGCCAGACGGCATTGCGAATATCGCCCGGCTGGGAAAGATCCCGATTGTCTGCCGTAACCATTCCTCCCTGCGCGCTGTTCATGAAGACCGCAACACCGCCAAGCTTCTGTTCGATCTGATCGTACATCGGCCCAATGCAGTCCGGACTAATAATCCCGACATCACTGCCCAGAACTTCCGGATGGATCGCATAATTCACCAGCGTCCCAATCACCGTGCCATCCGCGCCAACTGTCTGCATCACTCCCATGCGTCGATCGTACAACTGCGGAGCGTAATAGTTGTAAGCAATCCCTTCAGCGGCCTTGTCGACTGCTGTCTTCAAGATGGCCGGCTGAAGTTTATCAATCGCTTCATTCACCGCCTCCGCCGCTTTCTCGCAGACGCTCTGCATAAAGTTCAGATCCCCAGTGAACTTCCCGGAAGGCAAAGGAAACCCATAACAGTCCGGCGCGCTATGAGTATGTGTCGCGCCGATCAGAATATTCTCGGCAGGCAGGCGAGGCACCAGCTTGCGAACACGATCCCCGAGGACTGACGGGAATCCGAGCACATCAATTCCGACAACGGCAATCGTCGTTGTCCCATCACTGAACACCATGGCCCGGGCCGTCAGCTCGCCCCGCTTCTCAGTCGTAGCCTGCGGCTCGCCAACACCTCCGGAGACCGGTAGCAGCGGATCCGGCGTGATGATTCGCATCGCTGCTCCGGAGCGAAATTCGCCGCATTCCGCGGTGGATCCAGGCAGGATCGGCAACAGTACAGTCACGATAAAAGTACAAAGAATTTTGAGTCGCATCGAATCACCTTTATTTTGTGAACACTTCGTTTAACGGTCTCGAATCCGAATCAAGTCCGCCATAGAACCGTCAGCGATCCAACTCCAACACACACATCGCCGCATTGCGTCCCGGGATTCCACTCACTGCGCCCCCGCGAATTGCAGAAGAGCCAGCTCGAAAAATCCTCGGATGATGAGTTTCGACGCCCCATTTTCCAACCTGCTCAGGATCATCGGTAAAGAACCACGACAGAGCATTATGAAAGATATTACCAAGATCCAGATCGACGTCTCGTTCAAGATCCTGCGGTGTTTTGATTTCGATGCATAAGTTCCCATCTTTGTCCCGAGCCAGGCAGTCTTCGAACGGCTCTGCACAAATGCGATTCAGGCCCGCCAGATAGAGTCGCTTCACCTGCTCACGCCGGGTATCGTGATCATGAGCGAACAGGCGATAGGGCATATCGAGGCCAAACAAGGTGAGCGTGTGATATCCCTGTTGACGTAATTCCGGCGATAGAATCGAGTCGTCCGTTAACGTGTGACAGTACATCTCACCGGGCGCGGGATCCGGAAGTTCTGCTGCCGATGCTGTTCGATGCGACTCACGCATCTGCTGGTAGCCTTCATCGATATGAAACGATCCTGCGAAGGCTTCTTCAGAACTCACTCCGTGTGCTTTCACTTTCGGCAGTCGACGCAGCAGCATGTTCATCTTGATCACGGAGCCTTCGTCTGCAGGGGACGGATTCCATGACTCCCCCAGCAGTTTTGCAAAGGTTTTGGGACCGGCATTCACCAGCACAACGTCCGCATCCACGTGGCACACTTTGTCGTCCTGCAGATACTCGACCGTATGGCTACCCGCACTCAGGGCAATTCGTTGAGCAGGTGCTGATGTCGCAATCCGGACGCCTCGTGTAATGCAACGAGCAACCAGTGCGCCCACCAGTGACTTCATGCCTCCGACGGGAACTCGCCACTCCCCGGTCTCATTGCCAATCACGTGATACAGAAAGCAGCGATTCTGCAGCAGTGATTCATCATGCGGATCAGTAAACACCCCAATCTTGCCGTCGGTCATCAGCAATCCGCGCAGCACGTCGTGCTCGGCGTATCGTTCGATCACTTCACCGAGCGGTCGCTCCACAAATGATCGCCAGGCTTCTTTTTGCTCAGCAGTGATCAGACTCTGTTCAAATTCACGGCGAGATTTCAGTGGCTGCAGCATCGTTGGCCAGGCGATTTTGGCCATCGTGGTTTCGAGTGACAATAATTGCTGATAGTTACTCCACGCCTGCTCACTGCCGGTCAGCTCAAACATCGACGATCGAGAACGCTGCTCGTCAACATTGGAAAGGACCAGTCCGCGCGCAATCCCGTGCTGATCTGTGTACGGCGTAAAGGAGGCTGTTCGTCGTCGACGTGTCTCGAACGACAAATCCAGTTCTCGAAGAATCTGTTCGGGTAACAACGAAATCAGATACGCATATCGTGACAACTGCGCGTCATAATCCGGGAAGACGCGATGAGACGTGGTGGCACCGCCTGGATAATCGTTGCGTTCCAGGACCAACACCGACTTTCCAGCACCGGCAAGATAAGCGGCCGCTACCAAACCATTGTGCCCGCTGCCGATAATCACGACATCGTAGTGCGTTTTAAGTGAGGGCTGGTTGCTCACGAGCGAGTCCTGATTTCTGACGATCACAAGTCATGTACTGGGGATACTGAGCAACTCGTAGTGCTGGCTTCAGCCGGCATTAGCCGCTGGGCGCTAGCTCACGGTCAAGAACCGGACGCTAGCGAGTTCCTGCTGATAAAGCGAACCCAACTTTTCAGCCCTGATAAATCACTGGTTACTTCACTGATCATCACGCCGCACCAATTCGATATTCATAAAGCTTCCCGCCCCCGGAAACAAGCGGGCCAATGAATGATCAAAAATGCTGGCTGGTTTCCAGAGCCATGCCGGAAGCAGCGTCCACGATTTCAGGCCACCGCTTAGCCAGTATCGCAATGGCGTGTGAGGTCGCAAGGACTCGACGTGAAGCCCGGGGAATCTTCGTTGGAACAATTCGCGATCACGCATAAACACGATCCACGCCAATGCTCCGTTAGCTCCGGACAACGGTCCGCTTGATGGAAAGCTCCAGGTGGTTGCATCCGGCTGGTAAGGCTCATGATGAGCATACTTCAGAATCCAATGACTGAACCAACCCGGATGTTGATCGACAATCAAAACACGTCCTCCGGGCTTAAGACATCGCTGGCATTCTGCCAAAAATCTTTCCACATCGGGAATGTGGTGAAAGACGTTCAGCATTCCAAGAAACCGAACGGAGTGATCCCCGAACGGCATCTCACAGGCGTCAAACACAAGATCCACTGTCTCGTACGGAAGCACGTCGGCAGTCATCAGTTCCGGGATGACTTCCTGAGCAAACCCACCTCCCGATCCCAGTTCCATAGCCAGGCCATCGTGCGGACACCGCGACAGCACCGAAATGTAATGCTGATAGATTTCACGATACCAAAGATTAAGTCCCTTCTTCTGACGGATAATCCTCGCCAGCTCCGGGCCGCGACTGGGATCATCCAGACCATGATCGTCAAGACCACTCATTACCCGCGTCCCAAACGGAGTCGGCAGAATCCATAGACCGTCATCTTCAGCAACAGCCAGCCATCCCGAAAGCGGGAGATGTTTGTCGTGCCATAGGTTCGCTCACGATATCGAATCGGCAAATCCACGATTCCTAACGCCAGCTCAGATGCGGCAAAGAGAAGTTCAAAATCTCCAAACGGATCAAACTCCCCGAAGATTGCTCGCCACTGCACCAGTCGCTCGTAGTCTCGGCGAGCCAGCAATTTGGTCCCACAAAGGCTATCTCCGACACGAATTCCCAGCACGTAACTGAGTGCTTTGGCAAAGAACTTGTTGCCCAGCAAATTCAGATGCCGCATGGCCGCATCTTCCATGGGATACACGAGCCGATTCCCGTTGATAAAGCCGCCGTGCCCCTGCCGCCACGCATCATAAAACCGCGGCAGCAACTCTGGAGGCATCGTCAGATCCGCGTCCAGAATCGTCAGCAAATCACCGGTCGCTTTCGCAAAGCCAACACGCACCGCATCGTTCTTTCCTCGTCCCAACTGCTGATACGACGAGAGTTTCCAGCGGTGTCCATAAACTTTGACGAGTCGTTGAATCTCTTCCCATGTGCCGTCCGTCGAGTTCCCTTCGACGAAAATAATTTCCACATTCGAAGTGGCAAACGTTGGCATCCTCTGCAACGCGGCTTCCAGATTGCCTCGTTCATTTCGAGCCGGAATGATGATCGACAGCGATGGTGCTGTCTGCGGCAATTGCACAGCTCTGACAACGACCAGCCATGCCATGGCAAATCGATTGATCAACGGAACGGCAGGCAGCACTGTATTCAAAATCCAACTGATCAACGGGATCCAGAATGGTAAGAAGATCGCTGGACGAACTCGCACCGCTTCCAGACCGGAAAGCTTCAGCATCGAGTTCAGTTCAGTTTCCGTAACAAATGTCGACGGCAGAACACCTTTGCGAATGCCCAGCCAGTTTGCCAGACGGAAAAGTGCATGGGCATACGGAGTGTACAAGACGGCAAACAGGCGACTGCCGCCGGACATTTTCGCTCGAACCTGCTGCAACATCTCCTGAATATCGCTGGAGGCATTGAAATTTCCGTTCAGCAGCAAGCCGGTACGATCAGCTGCTTCCGCTGGCAACTCCAGTTCGTCGATCGTCCTGGCAACTGACTTGTCATGGCAGTCAACAGACTCCAGCAAGAGTCCGTCTTCATGCTCCAGCGGAGCCACCTGAATCAGCCGATCGCAAAATCTGGCCGTCGCGGAGATTTCAGCCCCCAGCAGACGATAGACGTAGCGTCGCATTGACGATCGTTGAGTTACCGGCTCATCGGAACCTGGCTGATGAAACAGATTCTGGTCTGACAATCGATCGCCCCTCTTGCCGGCTGCTCAATTCTTTTCTTCGGTCAGCAGGGTCAAAACGCGTTGTCGCTTCACTGGACTTCTGTTCTATCAAAGCGTCAGGCCGATCCGGTGTTGACTGAGTTGCTCGCTGCCAGTGCTGTTAATCAAATAATTGTGTTCGAAACGCATTCCGCCCTGACCTTCAATGTAGCAGCCGGGCTCCAGCGTGATCACGTCTCCTTCAATAAGAACATCGTCGCTTTCCGAAACCAGTACCGGTGGTTCCGGATGTTCCAGCCCCAAACCATGTCCTGCATGATGAGCCAGCGGCCCAAAACCTCGAGATTCCAGCACTGCAGACGCAGCTTTCCAGATTTCTCGGCCCGCGGCCCCTGGCTTTAGAATAGCCGCCGCCGCACTCAAAGCATCCCGACAGGCTTCGAACTGTGCGACAATCTTGTCGGACGGAGCTCCCACAGAAATCGTATTTGTGAAGTCGCTGCGGTAGCCGTGGATGATAACGCTGTAGTCCAGAATAAAGAGATCTCCGTTCTGCAGGCGATAGTGAGTTGGCTGCCCGCCGGCTTTATGCAGAGTCGCGTTGGTGGCTCGAAAATCCCCGTACACAACACATGGAACACCGGCCGCTTCCTGTGCGGCACGCTGTACCTCAAGATAAATCTCGAACTCAGAAATCCCCGGACGAATGACATCAAACGCTCGACGATGCCCCGCTTCACCTGCTCGCATGCAGGTCTTCAGCAACTCCACTTCGTCAGCATGCTTTGAACGACGCAATGACCGAATGATTGTTCCCAGAGTCGTCGGTATCTCCGAGTCATCTTCTGCAAACTGCCACGCAGCATTCTCGGACACCATCGCGGCCGTCATTTCGGACAGGCCTTCGGGTTCGATCAATCCTGTCTCGCCACCCCAGATCTTTTCCACTTCGCTGAGTGCCAAACAGAGAGCATCGTCACGATTGGTGACAGACTTTTTATGCGTGTACCAGGCTGTGATGACTTCCTGATCAACGAAGTACGGAACAGTCGCCGATCGTTTGCCAAAGTTGTCGGCCAGCAGAATGGCTTTGCCATCGCGAGTCATCAATACCAGAGCCTTCTGGTCAGCCGAGAACGAAATCGGATTGATGCGGAAATTGGTGAAGTACTGCACATGCCGCTGATCACCAATCAGCACCCACGAGATCTCCTCCGGCAGCCGCTCCCAAAGTCTCGTCCGACGTTCTCGACAACCCTCATTCGTCAACATAGTCCGTACCAATCCCTATCCTCAAGGGCGAGCGGCAGGGCGTCAGCCCTCCGATTCCAAGCGCCAACTACTGCACTGCAAATCTGCACAACTGAATTTCATTTTAATCGATGAGGATCCTGTCGCGGATCGTGCGGCCTTTTCGAACTAGCCATCGCACGATCGATCGCCTTTCCAAGTTTTGCAGGTTCTGCAACGTAGAACTCCGCATAACCACAGCCTTCACAGAACCACGCTCGAATCTTGCTGGTGACCATCCCAGGAAAGAACACGGTGCCAGGAGTCGAATTCACAGCCACCTGGCTGTCGACGGCGCCATGGAACGGATCCTTGAGACTGATATTCGCAAGAATACGGGATCCCTGGCACTTGGGACAGACTCCGGATTTCATCGTTGTCTCCACCTCGGCCACGTTGTCTCTGCCAGGCGTATCGAACGGGCAACCTATTCAATCCCCTGCGCCGCAAGCCATCGCTCGGCATCCAGGGCCGCCATGCAGCCAGTTCCCGCAGCAGTGATCGCCTGACGGAAATAATCATCCGCCACATCACCCGCCGCGAAGATGCCATCGACACTCGTGTAAGTTCGCTGAGGAGTCGTCCAGACCACGTAACCCTTTTCGTTGGTCTTCAATTGCCCTTTGAGAAAAGCTGTGTTCGGCGTGTGACCAATCGCACAGAAGTAACCGACAGCCTCCAGTTCTTCTGTTTTTGTTGTTTCTGTCGTGCTGCGAATTCGAACTCCGGTAACGCCATTCTTGTCGTCGCCAAGAACTTCATCAATGTTCGAATTCCACTTCACCTGAATCTTATGATTGTTTAACGCGCGTTCCGCCAT
>CAIJTV010000356.1:0-6789 GCA_903823635.1 uncultured Planctomycetaceae bacterium | reverse complement strand
CATCAATGTTGCTGTGGGACTTGTCAGAACCAGAACGACTCCGACAAGCACCTGAAGAATCGCTACGTTTCTACGAAGTACAGATGTCATTGTTTCACCTTCACTTCGCCCATTGTCAGCCAGATCAGCTGCTCCTGAACACCTGCAACGATGCCAATACGAGCCGGGAAGACAGCGTTCTCGGATTCCTGCCAATTCTCAAAGACCAGCCGCGCTTCGTCAATACCCTGCCCATACTCCACGTCAACGCCAACGGGAAACGGTGACTCGGATGTGAAGTACCACCGGGAGGTGCGAGCCCCTTCGCGAGTCACCAGGATACGGACCTGCTGTTGCAAAGGCAGATGCAAAGTTTGCCCCATCGCGAGTTGCTCGTTGAAGGCAGCCTTCTCACCACTCAACAACTTGCGAAGCTGAAGTACCGCCGTTAACAAACCAGGCAGCTGAGCTGGTTCTTCGGCAGCAACGGGATTTTCTGCGTTCTGAAGATACGGCACACCGTCGAGCTTTAGCCCCGCCGCAGTTGGGCCAATGGTTAACTCGCCGGTGAGAGATATTGGGGCCGTCTTCGCTTCTTTTGTTTCTGATCCGGACGAAGCTAATGAAATCTGCCAGACATTCTTCGGATCACCTTTTGTTCCGATTCGTGCCCGCATCGGGTCCAGCAGTTTACTCTGCTGGACTTCATTGAAGTGGTAGTTACAGAAACCATCCCGCTCCACAAAAAGCCTGGTCAGTTCTTTCGGCAGTTCCTCGGGGGCTTCGAATTTCTGTTTCTCATCGCCCGGCCCATCAGGATGTTTTTCGTCTTTCGGCTTTCATTCCTCCGGAAGCTCCGGTGCCTTCTGAAAATCATGTAACGGACGCAGTCGAATTGTGGCGGAATGCACACCTTCTTTGTCACGCCACGTCAAAGGCAAACGGGTTCCTTCCGGATAGATCCCCAGCACATTCTGGAAATCATTAGCCGAGCTTACCAGGCGACCAGCGAATGAAACAATCTGCGCCCGCGCACGAAGGCCGCGCCTCCACGCTTCGGATAACTCAGAAACCTGGCTGACAACAACTTCGCCTTCAACCGTTTCGACAGTAAATTCGGGAACGCCATGATCAACGATCAATCCACACTTCAGATGTTCAATGAATAACTGAACCTGATTCACACTGATCGCGTAAGCAGCCCCTGAGTTCACGCGTCCGCGCTTCTCGAAGGATGCTCGGCCATTGATCCCAATCCAGCGTCCCTGAATATCAAACAAGGGACCACCGGAGTTACCGGGATTGATTGAGGCATCGATCTGAATGCAGTCCGTATATTCCAGAAACGTATTGGCCGGATATTGGTATCTGCGGACTCCACTGACGATGCCGTATGTCACAGTCGGAGTAAAGTCAGAGGCCAGCAGGAAGGGGTTGCCTAATGCCATGACTTCGTCACCAACTCGCACCTGGTCGCTATCTCCGGGCTGAGCTGCAGAAAAATCTGTTCGCCCCTGAAGTTGAATCAGAGCGACGTCACCCGTGGGGTCAATGCCTACGATCACCGCGTCATAAAGCTTGCTGTTATCAAGCCCGCACTTCATGAACGAGCCGGAACCAGAAGTCACGTGGAAGTTGCTGATCGCGAATCCGTCCGCCGAAATCAGGACGCCCGATCCGCCGCCTTCTCCATTCGGAGCCATGACGCAAACAACACTGGGGGAGATTCGGCCAATCGTTTCCACCCGAGCAGACTCACGCTGCACCAGCGTTTGCTGCGCGTGAACATCGGATGCGGAGGTCAACCAAAAAGAAAGAAACAGTAGCAAAGATGAATGCTGATTCAGACGCGTCATTTCTGTTTGTCCTTAGCGATCAGCAGCTTTGCATCGGCAAGATTCAGCCAATCGCAGGTACTCTCGTTATCCCCAAAATCGACGAGGATCGTGAGTGTTGATACGCCACTCAGCGGTAGCTGCAATGGCAATGGATCATCTGTCGTCGCAATATTCTTTTCGAACAGAACGTTTCCATCACCAGTGATCTTCAACGCCACGATATGCTTACCACTGTAGGCAACTTCATCATCGATTCCGACAAGGCAATCCAGTGATGTGTATTTTTCGTCCAGTGCCCACGAGATTTCTGTCCGTGAATGGATGCAAAGTCCCTTTGAGAATTCGCGACCTCTTAAACGGAGCCGTGACGTTCGTTCCATGGTTGTGTCGCGACGCGGACCAAAAAGAAGTGCTTCTTCTTCCTTGCTGATAAGTCCAGCCAGCAGACTTCCATCCGGGTCAATCCCATCAAGTCGTTCTTCCAGAGGCTCAAGGTCCGACAAATATTGCACTCGACCACTGCTGAGATCAATACTACGAATCAAAGCACTGGCAACCTGCAGAGACTGGCCCCAGGCCGCTTCAATCTCAAAAGCTCCATTCGAAAATCTTATGGTACTGGCCGCAAACTGATCGCCGTTGTGGCTGGTTACTCTGGCAGCAGACGTCACATTAACGGGCTGAGCGGATTCCGTTGAAATCATCGACGCGAATACAACTCCGTAAACCCGGGCGGCTGGAACAGGAACTGTTTCTCCATCCAGCAGGAACTCTGTCTTTTCCGATCCGATAGCACTAACGACTCCCGCCAGGAAATCCAGGCCGGAACCATCGCGTTTGGCAACGATCAATAAATCTTTGTCCGTTTCTCGCTTAAGGAATGTATTCCACTGACTTCTATAAGCAGGGTTATCTGCCTGAAGTCGAATGGAGCGAACATTTTTGTTGGCAATTTTGAGCTCGCCAAAGGTGGCGGAGGAAACCGTTAGCTCCATGGCTGTTCGATTCGAACCGGCACAATTCAGTTGGCTGCCGTCGACAAGACTGACGATCTGCGGTTGATCGGAAACGACAGACTTCGTTTCAGGAAAATCGATCAGCATGATGTCGGACATGGGCAGCTTGATGGTTGCTGCATCGACCTGCAATTCCACTTCTTCTGGCGAGATCAGGATCAGCGCCCCCTGATGAACAGTGCCATCAAGCAGAGACACTTTTGCATTCGTGTCGGTCTGGGCAACCGCTGCGACAGGCAAGGCCAGAAGTACCAGAAGTGTCAGAGCTTTCATGCGATCCCTCAATTCAACAATCGATCTATTCACTGTTCTGAACCGCCCTCAAAAACTAAGGCTTTGCAACCCGACAAAGATCTCGCTTCATGCTGTCGCAGCGACACACCTCTTGTCTTCACAGCCTACTTCTTCTGCTCCGCAATCCGCTTTGTGTACCGGCTGATTGCATCCAGAAAATTGGGAGGAAACTGCTGGCGAATCAGTTCTTTCGCCTGGGCTTCGGCTTGCTTATCCAGCATCCCCCAGTTGCCGTTTTCCGTCAGATCTTTAGGGTCAGCTTTGCCTTCGGCGCTGGAACCTTTGATCGTACTCTGAGCAATCCCCTGTTGACCGGGCTGATTCTGTTGTTGACCACCGCCCTGCCCTGATTGCTGTTGCTGCTGCTGCTGTTTTTGTTGATCTTCCATTTGCTTCAGAAGCTTGTCGAGAGCTGCAATAACTTCTTCTTCGCGTTTCTGAACAGGATCATTTGAGTTCCCCAGATCGAGCCTTCGCTGCACGTCGGACATCAACTTTGCAACCTCCGGCAGTCCGGAAGAGTTATCTCCGGCTTCAGCCTGCATCAGTTCGGCGACCGTGCGAAAACGCGTTGGGACATCGAGCGTGTTGTTCAACAGCAGGGCCAGATCATCACTGGCGTCAGACGCCTTCAGTAATCGAAGTCGGCATATGGCACGATAGAAAAAAAGACTGGCCGGATCTGCAACTGCCTCAGGAGTCAGCGATTTCATCATCGAGATCGCTTCATCGTAGAACCGATGCTGCGTCAACCAGCGTGCATAGTAGAGCTGAACATGGTCACGATAGAATGAGTCCGACCGAACGCCTTCGAAGTTCGGAGGCTCGAATGGGGAACCAGATCGGCAGGCCTCGACAACTTTCCGAGCAGATTCATCGGCAATCGCCAACGAGTCCACGATTCGGTCAAGCGTTTCTTCGGCTGTCAGATTTTGCAGCTCAGCCTTATCTTTCCAAAGAGCACCGACTTTACGAGCCGTCGGTTCATCCGCTTTTGCCAAAGCCATCCACTGCAGTAAGCGAGCTTGAACCTGATCGATCGGCATACATCGAAATGCGACCTTTGACTCAGGCTGCTTTGCAACCTTCCCAGCCTCTGCTTCTTCAACCCCGGGGGGTTCTGTGCCGGGCTTTTCGTCGAATATTGGTTGAAAGACTGCTCGGTCCAAACTTACTGTTTGAAACTCTCCAGAAACGGCGTCGAAACAGGCAGCCAGAATAAGCAGATATGCGAAATTCATTGGAATGGTCTCACAGAGCAGGCCCGAAAATCACGCCGGTGCAGACATCGTACTCGCCCGACCGAGTTTTCGGAACACACTAAACAGACATACTGCCTTCCGCAGCCTCTTTGCGAGACTCATTCGTTGACACTACAGATTGTCGATCTGTACAGTCTGTCAAACCTGTCTTTAAAGCCACTGCCTTCTTTGTCAGATTGCAGGCAATTCGCTAGAACCCGGCTCAAACTTCGTCGGTTTTGGGATAGTCGGTTTACCGTCATCGAGTTAATCCAGGGTCATAGGGCGATTTCATGTCCGCTGCTAATTCCACATCTGAGCGAACTCGCCGGACAGTTGCACCGCACATCAAACTGACCAAATATGACGTTGCGGTGTCGATCTTGATGACAACAGCAACGTGTGCCGGGCTGGCGTTTATGGTGATGCTGTTCATTTGGCTCTCGAATATGCTTCCCTCACCGGTTTCAAAGCAGGTCACGATGTTGCCTGCCGGAGACGGCGGATGGGAAGATGGGGACCCCAATGCAACCCCCAACGTTGATTCTCCTGAAGACGCCTCACTCGATCCTTCCATGGCGAATGAAGAAACTGACGTCACTCAACTGGAAGAAGTCACCGAGCAGGTAATTGAAGTCGCTGAGAATGCAGCCACAATGGTTGCCCCCAATGAAAACACGGACCAGAACACGTCGGGGATTCCCGGAAGTGCCGAAGGTACCGGCGGTCGGCCGTTGGGAAGCGGCGGTCCGGGGCGTGGCGGGGCAAAACGTGAACAGCGATGGTTCGTCGAATTCGGCGATAAGGGTGATCTGAAAAGCTACGCCACGCAACTGGACTTCTTCGGTATCGAATTAGGTGCAATGTTTCAGGAAGAAGGTCGCCTTGTTTACTTGAGTAACCTGAGCCAGGACGCTCCGACAACCCGTGAAGTCAAGACGGGGGATTCTGAGAAGCGTTTGTTTATGAGCTGGCAGGACGGCAGTGAGCAGCGCCGTGCCGCGGACCTGGAGATTTTCCAGAAGGCCGGGATCGATGCGGCACCGGCACTGGTCATGCATTTCTATCCAGCCGCGACTGAAGAAATGCTGGCGACGAAAGAATTCGAGTATGGCAATAAAGCCGCCACCGAAATTCGTCGTACTTATTTTCAAGTGAAGAAAGCCGGGACAGGATATGAATTTGTTGTGACGCGGCAGCAATTGAGATAACTCGTCGGCAGATATTGCGTTTTCATTTTGTTGTTGATTTTTTGGGATGTCCAATGATCAGTCTTTCAGATTCCGTTCTCTTGCCCTCGACGTTCGCAGCGGCGCAAGTTTCGACCTTCATGTGGTTAGTGGAGCAATCGATCTGGATCGGCATTGGTGCCTGCGCTGCGTTGGGAATGTATTGCGGAATTCTTTTGCTCCGACGAGTAAAGCAAAAGACATTTCCAGGCGCAGAGGCTGAGCAGGCGTTCCTTGATGATCTCAGTGAGCGACTGGAAAAGCGAGACTTTGATGGAGCGGCTCAAGTATGCGATGATCCGGCCGTTTGGAACAAAGCACTGCCTCAGTTGGCCCTGCTCGCGATTCAAAACCGTGGGGAGCCGATGAAAAAGATTCGTCAGATCGTGGGAGAGCGGTTTGAGCGCGATGTTCTGTCGAGCCTTGAAGTGCTGAATTCCTGGGTCGGCACAAGCATCAAGACCGGTCCTCAGTTGGGTCTGCTCGGAACAGTTCTCGGGATGATCAATGCTTTCGCAAAAATCGCGGGAGCAGCGGCATCCGGAGTGGACCCCAAGGAGCTCTCTGCGGACATCAGCTTCGCATTGTGGACAACGGCTGCGGGGATGGCGATTTCTATTCCCTTGATTGTGCTTCAATCAGCAGCTTCAAACAGTATTAAGAAATTGCAGGAGTCAGTCGACGAAGGGACTGGAGTGTTCCTTGATGAATTCGCAGCGGCCAGGGCTCAAGAAGCGAAATAGTTTGGTGTCGCTGTTTTCGGAATCAGAATTCCTGACTCAAGATGCTGCTGGATAAGTTATGTCGGTTGAAGACGATGACGAACCATATGTGCGAAAGAAGCAACCGGAACCGGACACGGAGATCGACATTACGCCGATGATCGACGTGACCTTTCAGTTGTTGATCTTCTTCATGGTCACTTCGACCATGCAGGGGAATCCACCAGCCGAGATTCCGAAGTCGAGTTCGGGCGGTTCCATTGAAACCGCGAAGGTTATCTTGATTGTGATTAAGGCTCCGGTGAGTGCGACTGTTGATCCTGTTATTGAAATTGACAAGAAGCCAACAACTCTGGAAGAGCTTCGTGCAAGAATCGGCGATGCCGCGGGTGCAAGCACCCAGGGAATCGACGTCATGATTATGGCTGACAGAACTGTCCCGAACCGATTTACGGGAGAAGTCGAATCTG
>CAIJTV010000355.1:0-3673 GCA_903823635.1 uncultured Planctomycetaceae bacterium | reverse complement strand
GAACTCGATTTGAATCGAGTGCTCGGGGATATCGATTCGGCCGTTTCACGACTGCAGGCAATCCGGGCTACTCGAACGACGACCGGAGCGACAAACGGAAACAATCCCGCCGCACGTTCGGCAGATTTAAGCAGCGAAGAGCAACAACAGGAACGCAAGCTGGAGACGCTGCGTCAGGAACAGACGCTGGTCGAGCAGCAAATTGCGGCGCTCACCATGTCTTCCCCCATTGATGGCGTGGTTTACCAAAGCCGACTGCAGGAACAATTGCGTTCACGGCCAGTCCAGCGTGGCCAGCAGTTGCTGGAGATCGTAAACGATTCGGGAGAATGGCAATTGGATCTGCAGATACCTGATTTGGTTGTCGGCTATATTCCTGTGGCAGAGTTCACAAAAGATATCGACAAAGTCGAGGTCCAATTTACTTTAAACGATGATTCTCGTTTCGTTCACGAGGCGACACTAACATCGCTCGATACAGCCACCCATCTTCATGATGGACAACTCACTTGTCTGGCGACTGTCGGCGTCGAAAAAACTCTGACAAAGAAGCTGCGCCCCGGACAAACCGTGTCGGCTCGTATTCGTTGCGGGAGAAAGTCTTTGGCGTTTGTATGGTTTCGAGAAATCGTTGAATTCTGGCAAAGAAAAAGATTCACCTGGCTTTAGCTGGGCAGCGTCCTGAAAAAACGGCGTTCTGAATTAGTAGTGCGAATAAATTAGCGTCCGTGTGTCTGAGAATCTTTGTTTAACCGTAAGCCGCTGTCGCAGGCGAGATCAGGCAAAGACGCACGGGGATTTCCGTTAAGCGATGAATCGATACCCCGCTAACGCAATTCTGCTGCTGATTCAGACATGGAAATGTCCAGTTGATTAATCGCGGATAGATTTGAAGAGGTCTCACAATGGCTGCATGTCGCACGATCTTTCGAACCAGACCGATCGCAATCGCACTGAATATTCTCGTGCTGACTCATGTCTCGGCACAGACGGACGAATTTGAAACCTCAATCACCGTTCCATCAATGACGACCGCCTTGATTCAGCATGCGGAGATCGCAGCGCGCGAACCGGGGATTCTGAAATCTCTGCCCGTCAAACCGGGCGACTCGATTGCCGAAGGCCAGCTTCTGGCAACACTTGATGATGAGTTGCAGGAAATCGCTGTACAACAGGCTGAACTGAATGTTCGAATTGCAGAACTGAAAGCCAACAACAGTCTCCCGGTCGAGACGGCCAGGGCCATGGTTCGTGAAGCCGAGCAGGAAAAAGCCAAACTCGAAATCGCGGCTCGCATCAGTCGAAAACAAGCCGAGAGTGATGTAGCAGTCCGCCTTGCTGAGAAGAGCAAAGAGATCGCAAAGTATGAGCTTGACCGTGCTCAGAAGGCCAAAGAATCTTTCAATGGAAGCATCTCAAACTCGGAACTCAATCGACTGACCGTTTTGTTCGATCAACGCACGCTCGAAATTGAAAAAACTCAGGAAGACCGTGCGATCAGCCTGCTCAAACCCGAGGCCGATCTGGCAGCCGTGCAACAACAGACAGAAGCGATTGCACGCACTCAATCGTTGGCCGCCGAAAAAGAACAGGAACAGCAGGTCGCGCAGGCTAATCTGGAGCTAGCCAACTCGGAACTCGCCGAAGCCAAACTGCAATTAGAAAGGCGAAAGATGAAAGCTCCGTTTTCCGCGACTGTTGTCGCTGTGAGTCGTCAGACTGGCGAGTGGGTCGAGCCTGGCTCGGTTGTTCTGCGCCTCATTCAACTCGATCGTTTGCGAGTGGAAGGTTTTGTTTCTGCAGATCAGGCAACTGCGATTGAACCCGGCCAACGTGTACGGATCGTGTTCCCGGGTAACGTCGGCAAACCAGTTTCAGGTGAGATTACGTTTGTGAGCCCGGAGGTTGAACCAGTCAATCAGCAGGTTCGTCTCTGGGCAGAATTCGATAACCCGGAAAAGCGAATTCGCCCGGGCCTTGTCGCCACGATGGAAGTCAAATCCACGAATTCAAAACCAGACGACCGTGAGGCGAGTAAGGGGAACACTCCACCAGCCAAGCGTTGAAGTTAGAACTGCCCGTTTCGGCCATCGATTCAACCAGGTTAACAGTTCGCTCAGCCATCAGAGGGCGTGAAGATAATCGGTGGCAAAAACTTCTTATCTCATCACTCGAGATGATCCGCATCAATAAACGGAGACTCTGATTTTTGGTTGAATCCGGAGCATACCTGCAAGGATCGTCGCAGCAGCGACAAGAATCGCCGCCAATAGACTGGCGTCAGCGATGCGATCTGATCATACGTCCGCAGGATTCAGGGTATTGGATCGTCAAAGATCCGCTGTCACTCAGCTACACAATGCTCAATGAACAGGAAATGGCAGTCCTGAGACACGTTGATGGTTCTCGGACTGTGACCGATCTTCTCGGCCTGCTGAATTCGGCATGGCCCCAGAGGGAGTTCACTCGCGAAGATGTTGAAGATTTTCTTGCTCAATTGATCCAGAATCAACTCGTTGTCCGAACATCAATGAACCGAGCCACCGCCGCCTCTCGTTCAACGAAACCCGAAGCCCCAAAGCCGCGCTTCCGAATTGGCAGTTTGCTGCGATTTCAATTGCGATTGATCGATCCCACCGCATTCCTGAATCGACTGGAACCATTGATTCGTCAGCTCTTTTCAAAGAAATGCGGACTCGCGCTGATGATGCTGGTGGTCGTTGCAATAGCTATGGTGTTCCTGCGGTTTGATCAGCTTGCCCACAACTTACCCGGCCCGTGGGACTTCTTTGGCCCTGATAACTTATTGTTACTTCTGGCAACATTTGTCGTCGTCAAGACTCTGCATGAAATCGGACATGCCTTCGCAGCTCGACGATTTGGTGCCGAGTGCCACGAAGCAGGGGTCATGCTGATGATGTTTACGCCGCTGCTTTATACAAACGTTACGGATGCATGGATTCTGGACCGTCGCAGTCGATTGATGATCACTGCGGCCGGTATGCTTGTGGAGCTGGCTTTAGCCTCCGTTGCCACGATCCTGTGGTTTGCTGCCGCTCCCGGAATTCTTAAAGCGATGCTCGCCAATGTGATGGTGCTGTGTACCGTCGGAACGATCGTTTTCAACGGGAATCCTCTGCTGAGATTCGATGGATATTTCCTGCTGACGGATCTGGCTGGACTGCCCAATCTCTCTCAACGTGCTTCACATCGCCTACAGCAGTTTCTGTCGTTTCTTTTGCTTGGACGAACAGAGATTCGCCGTGACCGAGAACCGCCGTTTGTACTGGCCTATGGCGTGTGTTCAGGGATCTATCGGATCTGTCTGAGCCTTGCGATTCTCCTGATGCTGTATCACCTTTGTGACCAGTGGAACTTACGAATCATCGGCCTCACACTGACCATAATGGCTGCGGTTTCAATGGTCATTCTGCCACTGCTCAGTTCTGTCAGCACTGTGCTGGCCGAGATCCTGCATCAGAAGCAGCGAGGATATCTGCTGATGCGTTCATGCTTTATATTGGCACTTCTTGTCGCCGCACTGTTTGTTCCTCTACCGCATTCCGTCATCGTGCCGTGCGTTGTCGAACCCGTCGGTAGGCCGGTCTATGCAACAATGTCCGGTGAATTAAAGTCAGCGGCCGATTATGGCCAGATCGTTTCGCCGGGTGAT
>CAIJTV010000354.1:0-5390 GCA_903823635.1 uncultured Planctomycetaceae bacterium | reverse complement strand
CACCATCCCCGGATTGTGTTTCAGATAGTGCCTTTACAATAACCACTACGAATTGTTCTGCAATTCCAAACGTCGCTTTGATGCCTCAAATCTTTGGAGGGCAAGACGCTGTCGAGCCTGCTCCACGCGATCCGCTGCGGCAACTTCAGGCGGTTCAGGCACCACGTCCCAGGAGTTGACGCCCTTCAGCAGACTGCGTGTGAGGAACTCACGGGCTCGATCGACAGCATCCTGCCCTTCTCCAGCGGCGATGCGATTGATGGCACCGACCAGAGGTGATGGGACAAAGACACGATCGTGATAGAACATGGCTTTGAGTGTTTCGGCATCGAGTTCCTTCTCTGGCGGCTTACGCGGAATTTTCTTTACCCTGGGTTCCTGTGCGTCGTCACCAGTCTCGGCACCTTCGACCTCAGCCAATTCACCGTGAGTTCCTCCTGCTTCATCGGATACTTCAGGATTGGTGGCAGACGGATAGACCTTTGATGACAGATCCGCCAGCACAGTCTGCAGGTCATTCAGGATGCCCAGTGACTTCCCGGCTTCTTCGATGACTTCTGGCCGTTCCACGTCTTCGAGGGCAGCGGTGGCCATTTTATGGAGTTCAGCAAGTCCTGAACTCATGGCCGAGCACCAGCGTGCTCCCGGTTTAGCCTTCACGATTGGAGCCTGAGGATCAGCAACGACCGTTGGCCGATCATCTGCTGGTTCGGATTCCTCTTCTTCCTCTGGCAGTTCTTCGTCATCCTCCAGACCGGCATCGGCCTCTTCATCCGTGTCCATGGCTTTGGCGATGATGAATCGTACGCCAGGGAAGTCTTCGTCCTGAATCTGTTGCTGTTCGCCGTCGTACTCCACCTGAAGGCTCTTGAGCATCATCGTGTGGGGATCGAGTTTAATTGGCGTTTCGATCAGGAATGAGGAACTGTCCTTCAGGAACTGAGCCGCTTGTGCGGGAGTCGTTCCATGATCGAACACGACGCCCAAAATCATCTGATTATCCAGCATTCCAACATCTCCCTTGTAGAAACTGGCGGAAGAATTTCCGTCCAGTGATTTCGCAACTTCGCCCCCACCATTGGGATCTCTGACCGCGTCCGCGTGTGTTGTGCGTGATTTTCCTCGGTGTTCGTACCTGACATTGCCAGACCCGGGCACGATTCCTTTGTACTTCACCTTCTGCCAACCGATGTCCCTGAAGCGGACCTCAATCTCCTGACCGATCTCCAGGTGCCCGATTTTCCTGTCAGCGGTGGATCTGTTTTGCGAGGCCTGTTCGGCCCGTGAGCGGCGGATGTTGCTGTGAGCATCCTGAGCGGCTCTCAGATCACCCTGCCCTCGACTCCCATGGATGGCTTCAGGTCCCACGGTGTAGGTTCCATTTGGTCCGGAAATTTCGATGGCCCTCTGATTGAGTGAGTCCGGGTTTCCGGTGACTCGCCGGGCAAGGTCACGTGTCCGGCCGGAGCGTCGTACTTCACGATTTCGCAGCACAGTGCCTTCGACTCTTTGGCCACGGAAGGTGAACTCCACCTTTTCCCCGGGTTCGTAGTTCGATTTTTTTGTCAGAGCAGCAGGTTTGGCGTCCCCAGAAGTCTTTTTGGTTGTCTCCGTGGTTGCCTTTGGCTTGGCCGATGTGGATGCAGCCCTGGCCTCTCTGGCAGCCTTATTCCTTGCTATCGTTGCGTCACTCAGTCCAATCGATCGCAGTTGAGGCAGACCCGCCTCAAGTGCCGTTGCCTGTGCGATGTGTCTTTCCGCCAACCTGTCATGCTTTTCGGCAGCTGGTCCATCAAGCCCAGCCGCTTCCGTCCTCAATGCGGCTGCAGCGCGGCGGTGTGATTCGGCCGCTGCACGTGGTTTATTATCGAATGCGTAATCATCCGCTTCCGCAGCGTGGAGCGTTGCTTCTTCAGCTGTTCTTGTTCTGGCGTTTCGCGTCAAACGGTTGGTATCAGCAGCGATTTTTGCACTAGCTTCCCTCAGAGGTTCCATTCGGCGATTGAGCGCCTGCTGTGGAGTGACTGGTTCCGCCAGGTATTCAGCGCGAGTTGATGGCGTTGTGGACTTCTTTCCAGCATTATCGGATGCGGATTCGTTTTCAGCCACCACCGATGCAGCCCCATCAAGAGCGTCCACGGTGGCACCAACGACGGCAGTCCCCGTGACAGCAGGCTTGTCAGAGTTGGCTTGCTCTGGAGCAGGGAACATTGATTGCTCCCCGGCAATTCTTCGGCGAGCCAATGCAGCCTGAATTCTATGCTGGGCAGCAGCTTCTCGTCGTCCGTTTGCCCGCATCTCAGCGGCCATGCGTTCATGATGTGCCAGAGTCGCATGCTCATCCTGCTGAGCGACAGGGGCAGGAGCCGGAGCCTCAGGTTCAGCGGGTTTCGGTGCAGCCTCGGTCTGTTTTGCAGCCGGTGCTGGCTTGGCTGATTCTTCATCCTTGAGTGGTCGAACCCCTTCGCCAGGAGCACGGGGGGTGTTCAGTGCCGTGACTTGCCTTCTTAGATCCTGAATCTTCCTGAATTCAGCATCCGCCTCCGTATGCAAGCCATTTGAACGCATTCGCGTCAGCCTGCGGCGATGGTGGTCGATCCGGTCCTCCAGAGCAGCAGCAGCAGCCGCGTTTTGAGCAATCGGACGTGAAGAACGTTTCGTGTTGGTGTCGCCTTCGCCATGTGCTTCGTTGAGCGGGCGAGCGCCTTTGTCGGCAGGCGTAGTCGCGTCAGTCGATTCCTTTGGTTCAGACAGCGGGCGAGGCGAAGCCTTGGGAGCGTCTGCGTCTGCGGCCGGCGTGGCTTTCCCTTCGGCAGCATGGAATGTAGCCACGTGCTTGTTGCCCCGTTTGGACAGCACGATCTTGTTGCCGTGCTTGTCTTCGTGAGTCTCCCCGCCTTCGTGTTTGGTGACCTTCATGCCGTGCAGTTCAGAGTGAGCCCGCACCACGTTCCGAACGTGAGACGAGCCATGCACCTCATTGTCACCCTCGGCAGTCACCCTCCCCTTGCTGTGGTCGTTGAGCTTGCCGTGGAAGTCATCCCGGTGGTCCTTGTGCGACTTCTTTGCACTGGATCCGCCGCCACTGGATTTTCCGCCCACGTCTCCGAGACCAGCTGGGCCCTTAGCGGCATTTCCTTTGCCATCGATGAAGACGGGCGTGCCACGCATGGTCACCCAGCGACCACCATTCGGATCGTTCCCTTTCGTGAATCCGAAGCCCGGGCCGTATCCGTGAGATTGAATGGGTTCGAACAGGTCCATTGACTTGAGGATCTCGCCGAGGACCGGATCGAGGGTCTGACCGTCAACTCGACCATGTGACATCATGCTTTTGAGGGCGATGACCATATCCCGGTTCTGAGGCAACGGAGTCCAGGACCATTCGAACAATTCCGCCTTCGTGCAGACCACGGACCGTGTTTTTGTGGGCCGAATTTCTCCCTGATGGAAGACCATCCCCGGCAATGTGGGCTTGTAGGGAGCGAATCCGTGGGCTGTGGCTCCGATAGATCTGCCGCGGATCGTGCCCTCAGCCACAAGAGCGAACAGCTGGCCTGCGAACCTGGTGGCCTGAGAGAACAGGCAGCCCGATTTCCAGATATCGCCTTCACGGAAGCAATCGAATTGTCCGTCAGGATTTATCGCTTGCCCAACTGGCGGCACCAGTGGCATGAACTTGTGGCTATGGGCGAAGAAAACGACAGGGTTTTGCTCGTAGGAAGCGGTGATGATGCCATTCGGATCGATCTTTTCGCCCGAGCGATCCTCGGCCCCGCTGGTGATCGGCAGAGGGTGGATGTACATGTTGCGTTCATCGATGATGAACTCGCCGCCTGCGACTGTGCCGAACAGCCGAACTCGGTCGTTCAGTGAAGCATTTGACTCAGGCTGTTGAGCGAGTTGATTCATATTGAACGACCATGCGCGGCGTTGGTGAGAACATCAGCCAAAACGTTATCTGTAAAATAACCACTACGCAAGACGCACCGGAGACCTTCGTATGACTTTCTGCATCTTTTGATTCACGATGGCGTAGTTCGGATTGCGTCTTACGAGCAGATTTCTGTCGCGCAGAACGTTGATCGGTTCGAAGAACACCTGCAGATTGCAGCAGCAATTTGGATGCAACGGCGGTCCGTCGGTCCAGATTCCCCAGAAGTCTCGTGACGTCCCGTGGAGCATGGGACACAGTGTGCAGTGTTCGCACTTTCCGAGGAACCAGATTTCGGTGACTATGCCTCCCTGTTGCCTGACGGATGCAGCGAGTGCTGCACCTCCGATGGACTGGGCGGCCACCGATTCATTTCTGGCGATGCTTCTCCAGCGATCTTCGCCGAAGACATCGCGGAGGGTTTGTTCCATGTCTCCTTCGCGCCAGCTATCGAGACGATTGCGGCTGGTGTTTGTGATCGACTCAGCCACCCAGTTTGCCCTCTGGGCCGCGATTTCTTCGAGTGTCTGGCGGAGATCGTCCGGCAGATCCACATTCTGTCCCGAACGGGCGAGTTTGCCGAGGGCGACGAAGAACGTGGGCAAGGCCGCACCGAACAGCAGAATCATCAGGGCGGCTTTGTGCTCCCGTTCAATCTGTTTCCACAGCGTATCGGGCACGTTGCCGGGGTCCGGCGGTGTTCCCATCGCCTGACGGATCATGCCCCGGTGGCGGCGTGACAGTTTTTGGATCCTGCGTTCGAATTCAGCGACTGTGACCCGTTCCCGTGGGTTGATGTCCCTGAGCACTGACCACGGCATCACATGTCTCCGTAGAGTTCGTCGAACACGTTAGCGAGTTCCATGGACTTGGCCATCCACTGATCATCTTCCCGGGCGTATCTGTTCTGGGTTACAGCAAATCCACCTGCTTCTCCGGAAGTGGTTGTCAGCCCGGCCGCCTTGCTGGTCTGGGGACTCGCATCCGTGGCGTCCTGCTGATCATTCAGGACCTGGCTGCCTTCTCGGCCGCTATCTCCCGTCCAACTTCCAGGCAGGCGTCCTCTGCGTCCGCCAACTCTTCCGGAGTCATGCCGGGTTCCTCCGCTTCCTGAAGAGTCGCGGGTAATGGTCGCGGAGACTGCTCTTGCTGCCGCTGTGGCGGCATTGAAGGCTGCGTCCCTTGTTCTGGTCGCTTGTTGTCGTTCATTGTCTCTTTTCACCTTCTTTTCAAGAATTTTTCTGGAAATCGAACCTTCTTTGAGATCGAACTCGGCCTCAAACGTGGTGCCATGCTCCTTCCACCACTGCTGACCGCCCGTGGTCAGCATGAGGTCAGAGACGCGTTTGGCATCCGGGAAATTTGTCCGCAGTCCTGCCGGGTCTTTAGTGCGGATTCCTTGCAGTGGAGCATCGAAGCCGAGAGTCGCCCAGGTGTAATACCCGTTCATCGTGCT
>CAIJTV010000353.1:0-5194 GCA_903823635.1 uncultured Planctomycetaceae bacterium | reverse complement strand
TTCAAAAACGGCCGGATGAATCCTGCGAACGTCTTGTACCGCCTCAGCCTTGCCATCATTGCGAATGAAAGCCGCCGTCAGAAAGATAGCCACACTCAGGTACTGACCGATTGTTGTCACAAGAAGACAATCTGTCTGAGAAAGGAGGAATAAAATCTAACGCAGCCACTCAACAAAATCAGGACCTGGTTTACCAACCCTGGTCTATTTCTTTCTGGACGCTGAGATTCGTGTGAGCTTCTGATTGCCGCCTACGAAACAATCTTAGCCCCCAACGATCTACTCGATTGACTGTAACTCGAAAACCGCTGCATGTCTGCCCGCGTTCTTTTACGTCCAACCTCTAAGAATTGCCCCCATCAAAGTAGCCGTCTCGCTCCGCCGAGACGAGGCCTTATGGCGGGCCTGTAGATTAGTGCACCCGGATCCAAAATTCAGAAAGCATTCGTCAATGCGAAGTGCGGTGTGAGCCTGCTTTGTTGGTGCCATGTGCAAGAAGCAAGGCTCATCTCGGCGGAGTGTTTAGACTGGAGAGATGCGTGGCGAGATGGCGACATTGTCCTGCCATCAAAGTCGCTCTAAACGGATGAACGACTGCGGTGATTCTCTACTCAATCCGAAGTATTCAGCGCGCGTTCCCGAGCAATTCAAAGTAGCCGTCTCGCTCCGCCGAGACGAGGCCTTGCAGCAGGCCCACGGAACACCTTGCCCGACACCAAAAAATCAAAAACATTTATCCAGGCAAGGTGCGGACCGCACCAGTTTTTCACAGCGCCATATGCAGGACGAAAGGCTCATCTCGGCAGAGCGAGATGGCAACTTTGATGCAGGAAACAATCAACGTTTTTTGCAGCGCAGTACTCTCTCGTTAAAGACTACTCCGGCACATAAATCCGGATGTCGTCGAAGTTGCCGATGTCATCGAAAGAACCGAAGCCAACTCGGCCTTCGCTGAAGGTCTTGTCGGTCGCCGTCATGATGGGCGTTTCCAGGTCGTCGAAATAGACCGTTATTTCTCCGCTGTCAGCATTACGAACAATGCGAGCACGATGCCAGCCGTCAGTCCACGGTGTTCCCGCTGTGGTCTTTGTGGAGATTTTCTTGCGAGCTTCGTTGTTCACGATAAAGATCTGATTCGCGTGATCATCCGCCTTCTTGCCGAAGTGCACGTAATAAAGATGAGAGTCATCCTGATAGCCGAAGAACAGGCACAGCGACTGATGATCATAAGTTGGAATGGTCGACTGAAATCGAATGTCCATCACAAAGCTGGAAACCTTAAGATCGCGAATCAGATTGCGATTCAGAGGTGAGCGAAACGGTGGCTTGAAGTCGCTGTTTCGTTTGGTGAGAGCAATCACCTGATTGCCGTTCTGCTCCAGAAGACTCCAGGCGGACTTGTCCGTGGGCTCATAACGATCGGTTGATTTGTCTTCAAAGTTGTGTTCGTAAACGAGTTTCATGCCAGCTGGCGGCTCAACATCGGCGGCCGCCGCAGCAGGTTCTTCACAATGAGCCAGAGCAATCAGGCAGTATGCCGTGACGAGATTGGGGTCGCCTTCATACCAGCGATCGGCTTCGTTCAGCCAACTGCCATTCTTCTGCTGGAGTGACGCAAGCTTGCCGGACAATTCCTGCTTCCAGAGATGATTTGTGCCTTTGTCGTCGACGAACTCTTCCTCACCGAGAGCCGACATGGTCTTGGCCATCGTCTGGTAGTAATAGTACAGACCCTGCTGGCCCATGTTTGGGTTTTCTTCGAGCGTGTAATGTTTCTTCAGCCAGGCAGTTGCGGCTTTCACACGTTGATCGTCTTTCGTCAGGCCCGCATAGATCATGCTCTTCAGGCCGGCATACGTGATACTGCCGTAAGATTTATGGCCGCCATTTTCAGTGGTGCCAGCTTTGGATTCACCACCTTTGGCCGGCGTGTAAATGAATCCACCGTCGTTCACTTTGCCGGCGTAAGGCAGTTGATTGTGCTGTGACTCCAGATTCTGCGCGCGAGAAACGAAGATCAATGCTCGCTGCATCGCAGGATCATCGTTCGCGACGCCAGCCTTTTTGAGTGCTTCGATCAGGAATTGAGTATTCGACATGTCCGGACGCTGCTTGCTGTCATAGCCGCCCCCGCCGAATGCTCCGTCTGTCGTTTCGATGCCTTCACCTTCGTCCCACTGGAGACCTCGCAGAAAGTTTTCCGCCTTCTTGATCACATCCGTAAATCGACCGTCCGCATTGGCTTCGGAGAGTGCCAGAATCGCAATGCAAGTTTCATAGTTCTGATGGCGACTTTCGGACGTGTGAATTCCGCCCGAGGTCTGCTGCTTCGAAACGATGAAGTCAAGCCCCTTCTTCACCACAGCATCGTCGACACCTTTGCCGGACATCAACAGCGATGTTGTTACAAGGCCTGTGATACCGACAGCGTCGGAATTCGTCCATGATCCATCGGCCGCTTGAGTAACCTCCAGAAACTGCAGACCCTTCTGCTGCATCTCATCGATCGTCTGAGCAGTTGCTGTTTCCAATCGAGCAAAAAGCAAAAGGCCACAGAGGGCTGCTGTCAGTATTTTGCGCATCGTGGGTTTGCCGAACTAAAAGCGTGAAGTGAGGGAGCTTGAATGCTCATTATCATACTCACGGTTTCAGTATGCGGAATGAATCGACGCCCGGAATTCCGGTCCGGGAAGGCGAATGTCAGGGGATTGCCACGAAAATCAAGCGATTCAAATCCGCATCGATTTGTAGGGTGCGACAAGCGGATCTGCTCTAAAACATCGCATTGCACAGCTGGAACTTTGGCCTCGCGACCGGCATCACTGACTACGTCAGCCCCGGGATCGGTTCGCCGTGGTAAACCTGATGCGGACGATTGACTTCATCATACCAAGCCACGGTTTGAGGCAGCCCAAGCGATTGATAGATAGTCGCGGCGAAGTTTTCCGGAGTCTGCGGGTCGTATTCGGCGTACGCACCGATCGAGTCAGTCGCCCCGACAATTCGCCCGCCCTGGACGCCGCCACCAGCCAGGAAAATCGACTGGACATTTCCCCAGTGATCTCGGCCAGCCGATTTGTAATGGCTCGGCAGCAAGCTGATTTTCGGAGTTCGGCCAAACTCACCGGCCATCACAATCAGAGTATTCTCCAGCAGGCCCGACTCATTCAAATCATCCAGCAGCGCGCTGAGCGCTCGATCGGTTGGCGGGAAGAGGTTATCGCGAAGATGCGGAAACGCGTTGCCGTGAGTATCCCAGGTTTCATCGTTGCCCAGATTGACCTGAACCAGATTCACTCCCGCCTCGACGAGCCGACGTGCCATCAACAGAGACCAGCCAAAAGAATTCTTGCCGTAACGATCCTGAACAGCATCGTCGGCACGAGTCACATCCAGAGACTCACGGACTTTCGGATCGACCAGCAGCGAGATCGCTCCCTGACGATAACGATCAAACTCCGTTGTGCTGGCTCCAGCTTCAAGTACGCTGCATTGACGTTCGAGCTGTCCCAGCAGGGAGACTCGTTTATCCAGTTGCGGCCGAGTCATCCCGTGAGGAAGGTTGAGACTAGGAGCTTCGAAGATTCGAGTATCCTTGTCGCCTCGATCCTGATGATCAAAGCGATGCGATGGAAACGCACCATAAGATGTCGCATGAAATGGCGACGCTTCAATGAACCATGGATTCCGATTGGCTCCCATGATTCCGGCGAATTGCCCGGGGAGTATACGTCCGGAATAGTGGACCAATTGCTCAGGCAGTACGGCCGCTGTCGGAAGATTGTTGCGTGCCGTGGTGACGCCGCCAGCGACCGCGGCGATGCTTGGCCAGTCCAGAGGACGCGGCAGGCTGGGATTGAACCCCTGCGGCAAATCACTGCGTCCGGTGAGCATCATATGATGGCCGGCTGAGTGATCATTCGTTGTATGGGATAACGTTCGACAAACGGACCACAGATGACTTCGCAGCGCAAGACCGGGTAAGTGTTCGCAGATTTGCAGTCCGGGTGTTTGAGTTGCGATCGGCTGGAACTCGCCACGAACTTCCGCTGGCGCATTTGGCTTCGGATCAAAACTGTCGTGCTGCGACAGACCGCCCGACAGAAAAATATAGATGCAAGCGCGAAACGGCTGTGACAAAGTCTGCGTACCAGTGGCCATGGCCTGCAGACCGGCCATATGATTCATACCGAGGCCCAGCAGTCCAATACTTCCGGCCTGAACAGCATGACGTCGCGCAATTCGCGGATGATGGCAAGGGAAGGAGTTGCTCGGCATCATCGGAAACTCCGGCAAGCTTGTGGACTCAGAGGGTGAATCAGGTGTAAGGCGGGGCCTAAAGCTTAGTCACATTTTTGCGATATGACAGCCCCAATCGAGGGCACCGAACATAATCTCCCTGGATATTTTTCAACCCTGTGGGGTGAGCAGATTTGATCGAATGATCAGGCGTCTTAATTCCTTCGTGTTTCGTTTCTCGTGATGTTGAATTCACGGTATCCTGCGGGTCCTCGGCGTTATGCCACAACCTGCCTTTGGAGCCTCTCCATGCCTGCCCTGTCAATATTCTCCCTGCCGATTGTGTGTCTTGTGGGTCTTGTGGGTCTGATGTTTCAGGACGCTCCTCGACCGGATCTTGTGAATTCGATCGAACAACAACGCGGCGGACGTCATTGGATTGATCAGCCCACGGATCCTCCAAAGTCTCCGGAAGAATCCTTCAAGTGCTTTCAGCTTGAACCGGGATTCAAGATCGAACTGGTCGCCTGCGAACCGCTGGTGATGGATCCTGTTGCCATTGACTTTGATCACAAAGGACGAATGTTCGTCGTTGAGTATGGTGATTATCCCGTCGGCCCGAAGGATCCTGAGGCCAAGGCGTTGTCGCAGGTGGTGCTTCTGGAAGACACCGATGCCGATGGTCGCATGGACAAGCGAACGGTCTACGCACCGCATCTGAAGTTCTGTCACAGCCTGATGGCGTTTCGAGACGGCGTGCTGGCCTGCACGGAAACTCAGATCATGTATCTCGCCGACACCGATGGTGACAACGTCGCGGATGTGCGAGAAGTTTGGTTCGATGGATTTACACCCGCTCATCCACAAATGCAGATCGGGTGTCCTCGTTATGGTTTCGACAACTGGATTTATCTGACTTACGGCCACGGCAAGGTCAGGTGTACTCGGCCTGGAT
>CAIJTV010000352.1:0-1935 GCA_903823635.1 uncultured Planctomycetaceae bacterium | reverse complement strand
CCGTTTTGACGCTGACGGCCTGCTTGCTTTATCTGGATCGCTACGCAGTCAACATTCTGCGACCGTCGATTCGAGCAGACCTGAATATGACTCAGGTTCAGTTCAGTTGGTTTGAGAGCCTGTTCTTCTGGTCGTACGCGTTGTGTCAGATTCCCGCAGGATGGCTCAGCGACCGTTTGGGGCCACGTCGAGTCTTGACGATCTATATTGTGGGCTGGTCTATTGTGACAGGCCTGATGGGAGTTGTTTCCACCGTGTGGGGAATGCTCCTTCTGAGATTTCTATGCGGGATTGCTCAGGCGGGGGCTTATCCGGTTTGTTCCGGGCTCATTAGAGTCTGGTTTCCCGTGAAGCAGCGAGGACTGGTCAGTTCGATTGTCGCCCTTGGCGGCCGTTTTGGCGCGGTCCTTGCGCCGATGCTGACGGCTGCTTTGCTCAGCCGATTGGGGATGGGCTGGCAAGCGGTACTGGTGAGCTATGGGCTGGCAGGAATTGCAGTGGCCATCGCGTGTTATGCCGTTTGCAGAGACAAGCCGGAGCATCCGCTTCCCCTTCCAGCCATTCCTGCTCAGCCTTCAATGGAAGTCGCGACCAGCAGTACTGAGTCCGCGGTGCTTGCCCCATTTCCCTGGGGTGCAGCTTTACGAAGCTTGAGCCTGTGGGGGAACAGCATGCAGCAGTTTTTCACAAATATAGGCTGGCTGTTTGTTGTCTCCCAATTGCCTCAGTATCTGGCAGATATTCACAACATTGGAATTGAGAAGCGAGCCGCGATGACGGCCGTTCCAACAATTGCCGGCATTGTGGGGATGTTTTGCGGAGGATGGCTGACAGACGTGGTGACTCGACACCTCGGCCTCAAGTGGTCTCGTCGACTGCCGGTCATGATCACTCGTTTCGGTGCAGCCGCGGGATTTCTGTTGTGTCTTTTACCCGGCATTCTGAATCCCACTGCACCACCATCTCCGTGGCTGCCATGGATGATCATTGCGGCGTTAAGCTTTGCCACATTCTGCAGCGATCTGGGAATTCCAGCGGTCTGGGCCTATGCCCAGGATGTCGGGGGGCCCTATACCGCTTCAATCATGGGCTGGGCCAATATGTTTGGCAATCTGGGAGCCGCAATTGCCCCTAACATATACGCTAAGATCCTTGGGGAAACTCCGGGCGTAAAAGAATGGAATATGCTGTTCTTTATATGCGGAATGATGTTCGTGATGGCCGGAATTTGCAGCCTGGCACTCGATTCAACAAAGGCAATTCGCGCTGGTGAAAATCGGGGATGACTTGAAATCCGGAATTCGATTAGACTCCGGCAGATGTTGCCGCTGAGTGATGGCTGGGAGCTTGCTCATCACCCTGCGGATTGATCAAAACCCCGGATTTTAATTGGACGGAGTAGCAGGGATGCGTCAAAGAACCTTTCGCCAGCACGACTGCGCAGTGAACGATCGTGGTCTGGCGCAGTGCGAAGGTGCTCTTCGAGCACATTTTTCTCGATCAGCAGGCAAAGCTGGTGTGGCCGCTTTTGTGGGGCTGATCTGTTCATTCTGGGCGACCGGTATCGCGGAAGCTCAGGCTCAGAAGCAGACTCCGGAATCGTTGTTGCGATATACTCCGGTGCAGAAGAGCGTTGAATACGACACTCCGGAAGCCGCTGACATCCCGAAATGTACTGTCGCACTTGAACAAGGAAGCTATGTCGTCAGCAACCCGGCCAATCAGGTGCTGCGAAAGTTTACCGACGCCAATGGTGATGGTTTTCCGGATATGTACCGCTACTACCATCTGGGGCTGGAAGTGTACCGTGAGATCGACACGAACGGCGACTTCAAAGCCAAGAAGGGAACTCGCCCTGATCAATATCGCTGGATGAACTGGGGCGGAACTCGCTGGGGCCTTGATCCCAACGAAGACGGCAAGATTGATTCATGG
>CAIJTV010000351.1:0-8904 GCA_903823635.1 uncultured Planctomycetaceae bacterium | reverse complement strand
TATTGGAACAACTGAGGTTTCTCGCAATTACCGCCTCAAACCTTGACGAGTTCTTCATGGTCCGTGTCGGCAGCCTGCTGACTTCGATCAGAGCTGGCGAAACCGCGCCAGATCCCTCGGGCATGTCACCGCTCGAACAGATCAATGCGATCAGCATTCGAACTCAGAAGATGGTTGCCGATCAGCATCAGGTTTACCTGCGACAGATGGAGCCGCATCTCGCCGAGGCAGGAATTCGTCGACGGCGTCCCAGTGAACTGAATGATCGTCAGGTCGACTTTGTGGACACGGTTTTTCAGGAACAGATTCAGGCGGTGCTTACCCCGATCGCCGTCCATGATCCGGCCAGGTTTCCGCTACTGTTCGGTCGTACTGTGAATGTTGCCGTGCAGTTGAAAGGGAAGTCGGAGGCTGAGCCATTTCGTTTTGCCGTGATTCCATTCGGACGATTTGATTTGCGATACATCACGTTGCCAAGCGCGGGCGGCTATGAGTTTATCCTTACAGAAGATGCTATCACGTTGATGGCCGGACGATTCTTTCCGGGTGAAGAAGTTGTTGCGACGGTCCCCTTTCGAGTCACTCGGAACGCCGATTTGACTGTCAGTGACGAAGATGGCGCTGATTTGCTGGCCGAGATGGAAGATGTCCTGGACTATCGCAAAGACAGCTTCTGTACTCGTGTTGAAATCTCCGACCAGGTGACCCGTCCGATTCTTGAGTTCCTGAAGGCACTGTTGCGTGTCGGTGAGCGAGATATCTATGTTGTGCCGGGGCCGGTTGGTCTGAGTGACCTGATGCAGCTTTCCAACGTTAGTGGATTTGATCAGCATTTGTATCCCGCGTGGTCACCCTGTGATTCTCCGAAGATCGATCCTTCCGAGTCGATTTTTGACACGATGAAGTCTCAGGACGTGATGTTGTTTCATCCTTACGAGTCATTTGAACCCGTGTTGCGATTGCTGGCCGAAGCTGCTGAAGATCGTGACGTCGTTGCGATTAAGCAAACCCTCTACCGCACAAGCAGAAACAGCCCGATCGTCAAATCGCTGATGCGAGCGGCGGAGAATGGAAAGAACGTTACCGTCATTGTGGAGTTGAAAGCTCGTTTCGATGAAGCTCGCAATATCGAGTGGGCAAGGCAGCTTGAATACAGCGGAGTACAGGTCATTTATGGTGTACGCGGTTTGAAGACGCATGCCAAAGCCTGCATTGTCGTGCGTCGAGAGCCACAGGGATTTCAGCGATATTGTCACTTCGGCACCGGTAACTACAACGAGATCACCTCACGGTTTTATACGGACCTGAGCCTTCTGACCTGCAATCGCGATCTGGGGAATGATGCCATTTCCTGGTTCAACGCGGTGACCGGATCATCACAGATCCAGCAGTTTTCGCAGATTGAATCGGCACCGATTGGTCTGCGTGAGAAGCTGCTGGAAATGATCAATGTCGAAAAGGAACGAGCCCGCAATGGAGATAAGGGCCATATCATTTTGAAGCTGAATTCTCTGGCTGATCCAGTCATGATCTCCTCGCTATATGAAGCGTCGCAGGCAGGCGTGGAGATCGAACTGAGCATTCGCGGTGTATGTTGTCTCAAGCCTGGAGTTCCTGGCATGAGCGAGAACATCCGCGTTACGAGCATCATCGATCGCTTTCTTGAGCACACGCGAGTTATGTATTTCCACCACGGTGGCGACGAGCGGGTCTTTATTTCAAGTGCCGACTGGATGCCTCGTAATCTGGATCGCCGCGTTGAGTTGCTGATTCCTGTGCTTGACGACAACTGCAAACGCAAAGCCATCAATATTCTGAAGACCTGCCTGCGGGACAATATGAAGGCACGCACGCTGACCCCTGATGGCTCTTTCGAGCAGCCTACTGGTTCTCCTGTGAAGCCTTATCGCAGTCAGCTTGAGTTTCAGCGGAGATCTCGCGAAGCCGCCGAGAATGCATTTGAGAGAAATCGTACTACGTTTGTTCCGGTGGAGCCGAATTCATAGCTGGCGAATAAAGTTTGGCAAGCGGGCCAAAGGGAACGAGCGGATAACCTGAGACTTTTTGCATGTAACTCAGGTACGGTTCGCCAAGGTAAAATGCTATGCGGCGATCTTTGAGCACACTCCCGACGGCGATGTAGACAGTCCAGATGCCGGTTAAAACGGCGTGATCCAGTGTCATGGTAGGCGTAAACCAGATTAATCCGAGGAAGCTCAGATAAACAGGGTGCCTGAGATAGCGATAAGCTCCGCGAGGAGCGAAGTCGCGGCGAGGCATCTTCTTATGCTGGTACCAGTGCATCCATTGAGTCCAGCCCGTCTGGAAACCGAGCCCTGTCAGATGAATGCTGTAGAGCATGCTGGCCCACGAAAACAAAAAACAGCCCACAACAGCGTTTGCCGCCAAGCCGTCCAGATCCCACAGGATGGTTGTAGTCCGTTGCCAGAAGGCAAAAATTAACCACAGGCTGACGCACGTACAGACGCAGAAGAAAGCACCGTAGAACTCTGTTGGAACCCAATGCTTCAATGCCGATCGAGTTCTCGGGTGCAGCAGGAGGCTGTGAGGAATGGCAAACTGCAATGCCAGCAGGCAGTCAATGAATATCCATGAGCCGGAAGATCGAGTCGCGCCATAGCGAAGGAACGAAAACAGTCCGACAACAGTGACGGCAAACAGTGCCTGAGTTCCTATCCCAAATGCGAATCCCGCCAGGCGACGAAAGGAGAACTCTGAGGATGCCTGATTGGTACATTCAGCATAAGGTAGTGATGCAGACATTTCAGACATCCTTGTTCTGAAAACTTATACTCGCACGTTCAGCCACCCTGCTGAATCAATTCACTAACATGTCACAGACGACGAGATGTGCCTTCTGCGCTCGTTGAGGAGATCGTCAATCATGACAACGAGCGTCAGATCTTTTCCGCAATGAAGCAACCATACTTCATCGCCCTCGTGTTGTAGGCGTCGAGAAGTGTTTGGAATCGATCAATGAAGATGACCTGCTCCGGATCAATTATCGACGCCACTCGGCGTATACCGAATCGATTGACTCGATCACGGCAGATTTCCCATGTTCTGGATACCCGATCGGTCCAATCGTGAACTCGAGTCATCTTCAGGCCTGCGGATGTCAGCCAGTCGCAATAGTCCTGTTCGGATCCCAGCGAAGGGCAAAAGAATCCCTCGCAAACGTCGTACACAAGTTTTGACTGTGATTCGGACAAAGGTGAGTCACCGGCAAGCCACGCACAAATTGCAACCTTGCCTCCCGGACGCAGCCAGGTCGCCATTTTTCGAAAGAACGCGGGCTTGTCGAAAAGATGTTCCGTGCATTCAACGCTCCATGCGACGTCAAAGCTGCCGACGGGGAATTCTACTTTCTCAGCATCTTCACACAGAAATGACGTTTTGGCTGAGGTGCCAGCGAGTCGAGATGACCACGTTGCATAGCGCTTCTGGAAAGAGCTGATCGTCACCCCTGTGACTTCACACTTCAGGTGTCTAGCGAGATGAATCGATGAGCCACCCATTCCGCAGCCGATATCGACTACTTTGTCTCCCTGACGAATGTCGGCTTCTCGCGCGAGCTGTTCGGTCAATTGACGTGCTGCAACTTTGGGAGATTCATTGGCAGACCATAGTCCATGATGGATATGCTGCCCCCACAGTATTCTGTAGAAGATCGTGGAAATGTTGTAGTGTTGTCTGATAACGTTTTTCTGAACGTCCGGGCAAGAGATCATTCTCAACTTACTCGCTGCAGGATTATGCTGTGTGTTTCTCGCCAGAGCAGGTGCTAAGGCGCATCGCCTGAAGCGATCCACAAATCGCCATGAATTATCAGCTGATCGGCTACACCGACAGCACCCAGTGCTTTTCGAAATGGCGTGATTCCGTACTGGGTTTGCAGGATCGCAAAACGTCCGTGGACGTGAGTCATGTTGTCCTTTTGCTCCGCTTCGGCTTCGAATTTTATGGGCCTAGTCTTGCCTCGAAGCGTGAACTCACCGGTCAGCTCATACAGAGGAGCACCAGTTCGGCTTTTCTTTTCCAGCAGCGTGGCCGATTTGATCGCAAACGTGGCAGTGGGAAACTGACCAACATTCAGGATTGATATGTTCTTCATGTTGTCGTTGACCTGTCGACGAGTCGACGCGTCAGTCGATCCGCTCAATCCTACGTAACGTCTGGCGGCATCGGTGTCAGCATCAAAGCTGTTCATGTCGAAGACCAACTCCCCGGCTTCTTCACCGGCACCGAGTGTCAGTGAGCCGCTCTTGAGTCGTCCTTCGACTCCATGCGGATGCCCCAGGCCGGTCTTGTCGACGAAGATATAAACCCGACTTTTCTGGACACTGATCTGATGAGGCTCCAGCTGTTCGGCTTTCGCTGTCTCTGCTTGTTTCCTCCCTATGCTGGCCTGCTGCGGTTGCGCAAGAGATACAGAATGAACGAATACGAAAGTGACACAGAGAACCATACTCAATACAAGAAAGCTGCCAGCCCGAACCATAGGCAAACCCTTCGCTGAAAACGGTCACCCCTCATGGAATCACCACGAGTAGCAATAACCTAACGGGACTATTGCTGTCGAGATCGAATTACTACAATTGTCATAGTCGGTGCTGTCGAAATCACGTTTTTTCATTTTCTGCGATCTGCAGAACCTCTCTATGTTGCTTGATCTGCGATCACGAAATCTCCAGTCTGAGTTAATGGACGACCCGTCCCTCGACGGTGTCTCACATGAGCGGGCTTTGACTGGATTACGGCGGATCAACTGGTGGAGTCGGACTGATCTGGCGGTCTGGCGAGCCGTTCGAAGAAATTTCAAGGACGTCAGTTTCGATCGTCCTATTTCCATTCTTGACATTGCCTCTGGCGGCGGAGACCTCGCCATTCGACTCTCTCAAAGAGCTGAACGGGCGGGGATTGCAGTGAGTATTGAAGGCTGCGACATCAGTCCCACTGCCATCGGATTTGCGACTCGCCAGGCTTCGGCAGCGAATCGTGGGAATGTCCGGTTCACACTTTGCAACGCGTTGCAGGAGCCGCTTCCACAGGCCCAATATGATGTTGTGATGTGCAGCCTTTTTCTGCATCACCTGACGGCAGAGGATGCAGTACTTTTGATGGAGAAAATGCAGGCCGCAGCGCGGATGCTTGTCCTGATTGATGATCTTCAGCGAACTCGTCTGGGTTACTCTCTTGCATGGCTTGGGTGTCGGCTTTTGACGCGTTGCCATGTTGTTCATGCGGATGGCCCGATGTCCGTTGAGGGGGCATTTACGGTCAATGAGGCTCAGAAACTTGCAGAGAAAGCCGGCATACGAAACGCCGTCTTTGAAACTCACTGGCCTGAGCGGTTTATTATGACCAGCTTTCCGAGTAAGTGCGATGAGCCCCCGGTGAATGTTGAGGCGACTAATGTACAAGAATGAATCCATAGCGTCTGAGCAATACGACGTTGTCGTCATCGGTGCCGGTATCGCTGGCTCGCTGGCAGGTTTATTTTGTGCTCGGAGTGGTTTCAGGACTCTGATCGTAGAGAAGCAGCAATTCCCCCGTCACAAGATCTGCGGCTGCTGCATCAATGGGAGAGCATTGGCGATCCTCCATGATGCTGGCCTTATCGATTGCCTTCGAGAGCTTAAACCAACCACAACTTCGTCACTTGCAATTCGCTACGCCGGGCGAGAATTGGATGTGGCCATGCCCCAGAATATGGCTGTGTCCAGAAAATGTCTGGATGAGTGTCTTCTGAATGAGGCGAGGAAAGCCGGCTGCAATGTTGTTGAACAGGCAACGGCGACTGTGGTGCCATCTGACGTTTCTGACATAAATCCCACAGATGATTCTCGAATGATTTCTTTGAAGCATCGTTCCCAAAATCCGGCTGCGACTGATGTCGAAGCTTCAGCAGGTGAGAACATGGAGACGAAAGTTTATGCTCGCGTAGTTCTGGTTTGTGATGGACTGGGGCACCCGAGTTTGCATCTTTTTCCTGAGTTCTTTTCTCCGCCACAGCAATGTTCTCGGATTGGTCTGGGAGTCGTGATTCCTCGTGGCGACGGCGATAGCTGGATTCCGCAGGAGGCTGTGTTGATGGCCGTTTCCGCGCAGGGCTATGCCGGCGTTGTGGAGATTGAAGATCGGCAATTGAATATCGCGGCGGCCATCGACCCCGGTCACCTGCAACAGACCAGATCCGCAAATTCCTCGTTGGTCAGTATTTTTGAATCCGCCGGACTGCCAATACCGACTCACCTTCGAGATGCCGCCGTTAAAGGCACAATTCCATTAACCCGCACGGCGTCAAAAGTATCCGGTCACCGGATTTTCCTGCTAGGCGATTCCACGGGGTATATTGAACCGTTCACTGGAGAAGGGATGGCCTGGGCAGCCTCCGCTGCGAGTGCGATTTTACCTCTCGTCAAAACTGCACTGACGGAAACCTGGTCTCGCAATCTTGAAGCTCAGTGGGAGGCAACGTTTCGAACAATCGTGAGTGGCGAACAAAAAGTTTGCCGACTTCTCTCGGCCGCACTTCGACGTCCGTGGATGCTGACGCCTGTTTTGACGGTCTGTCGTATTTTCCCTTCTCTGACGCAGTTCCTTGTTGGTCGAATTAATCGTGTGCCTCAGGCACTGGAAAGTGTCTGATGTCTTTTGTCATTCTGGGTCTCGGAACAGCGTTACCTGAACACTGCATTTCTCAGCAGGGTGCCGCCACATTCGCAACAACCTGCATAGCAGCCGATGCTACGGAGTCGAGCAATGTTCCTGCGCTGGTGCAGGCTTTGTATCGGCGTGCCGGCGTGCACCAGCGATACAGTGTCCTTCTGGAATCGTCTTCCGACGGAGAGGCAACGGCCGAGCGATTCTACCAGTTTGCGAAGTCCGCTGAGGATCGTGGTCCGACGACTTCTGAACGTATGCAGCGTTATGAAAAAGAAGCAGGGAGACTCGTGGTCTCTGCAGCCCGAAAGGCTCTGAGCGAATCCGGGATCGGTGTTCAAGAGATTACTCACCTAATCACCGTTTCCTGCAGTGGATTTGCCGCGCCAGGTGCGGATTTGCAGTTGATTCGAGAACTGGGGCTTACAGCAACTGTCGCAAGAACTCATGTCGGTTTCATGGGATGCCATGGAGCACTCAATGGCTTGCGAGTCGCCAGAGCATTTGCCGATTCAGATCCTCAGGCTGTCATTCTGGTGTGTGCCGTTGAACTGTGTTCCCTGCACCATCAATATGGCTGGGATCCTCAGAAGATTGTCGCCAATTCGCTCTTCGCCGATGGTGCCGCTGCAGTTGTTGGTCGCTCTGGTCTGTCGATAGATTCAACGGCGTCACCAAAGCATGTGACGCTGGTCGACAATGGTTGTTGCGTCATCCCTGACTCCGAAGACATGATGACCTGGAGGATAGCAGATAATGGATTCGAGATGTCGCTTTCGCCGGAAGTTCCAGGCATCATTACTCGACATCTTCCGGGTGTGCTTGAGCAATTCCTGAGTCGTAACGGTCTGGCAATAGCAGATATTTCAAGCTGGGCGATTCATCCTGGTGGCCCCAGAATTCTGGCGGCCACAGCGGAGGCTGCCGGACTAACCGAGGAACAGATGAATCCTTCGATTTCTATTCTTCAGCGATGTGGAAACATGTCATCGCCAACAGTTCTGTTCATCCTGGATGAACTGCATACGCGCGCGGCGCAGCGTCCTTGTGTGATGCTGGGGTTTGGTCCAGGACTCAATGTTGAGTTGGCGTTGATTCGGTAGAGTGGCGTGATGAGTTCGGGGCGAAGAATCGTCCAGCGGGAGAAAGTAGCAGGGCCGGCAACAGCAACAGGTCTCCCAACAGGGCAAGCAACAGCAGAATCGCCATCAGAATTGCGAATCGACTGGTTGGCACAAAGTCGCTGAAGGCGAACACCATCAAACCAATCCCACAGGAAACTGATGTCTGGATCATTGCTACGCCACAGTGCTGATAAGCAGATAAGACCGCTGAAAATCGAGAGACTCCTGGTTGATTGACTGTTCGTCGAAAGAAGGCGAGGAAGTGCAGTGTGTCATCCACTGCGATTCCTAACGCGATACTTGCTGTCATCACTGTTCCGATATCCATGGGATGCTGAAGCCATCCCATCCATCCAAACGCAATTACGATGGGGAAGACGTTCGATGCCATTGCCAGAATTCCACTGATGATTCCGGCTTCGACAATTGTCATGGTCAGCGTGATGACAAGAAAAGCAGAGACCAAACTGTTGAACAGGTCTGTCAGCAACTGTCCCTGAATCTGATGCACGAGGGGCATAATTCCGGATGTTGTGACTGTCACACCTTTCGGGAGTTGCTTCTGTGAGTAGAGTTCATCGAGAACGACCTTGCGAACATTTTCGAGGATTTCGCCATAGTTAAGTGGTTCCAGAGCGCTGACATGAGCAGTCAGTCTCCAGATCTCTCCCTTTTCAGTTGTTCTCAATGTTCCCATCTCGTGGAACGCTGGTTTGGCCAGATGGACGGCTTTGTTCAGCATCGCTGCTTTCATTTTGTCAGGCAGCGATTCCATCGAGGGCAGGCGAGGAAAGACGGTCAGAGCAGAGGTCGTGGCGTGGACTGCCGAATGCTTTTGAACGGAATCGTTGATGCGCCACAACAAGTCCATCTTTAATCGGTCGTTCATATGGCAAGTGTTATCGAAAGTCAGCAGGACTTCGATGGGGACAAGCGGGCCGAGGTGCTTTTCAAGCCACTCGTAGTCCTGCATGATGCGGCTATCGTGAGGAAACAGAGTTTCGATGCGAATTGATGTCTTGAGCTTCGGTAGTCCGGCGACCCCTGTCAGCATGATGCCGAACAGCAAGAACAACGCTAGTGGATTTCTGCG
>CAIJTV010000350.1:0-3073 GCA_903823635.1 uncultured Planctomycetaceae bacterium | reverse complement strand
CTCGTAGAGTCTTCGTCTTTGGCCGAACAGCGTTCAGCCATACGCACTGCCAGTCTTCGGGATCCCTTGAACAGCATCGCGCGATTTGAAAACAGATCCGCACTGGAGCAGACTAAGATTCGTCCGGATCCCATTTGCCACGTTGCAGCTTCTGCCTTTCCGTCTGCCGATGTCAGCAGCGTTTCTGTGGTCAGGTGAGAAGGCAGCTGTAGCTCGGCCGTTGATTGGAAGTCGACATAATCGCTCACCAAACTACTTGAGGCATGCACCGCGACACCGCGCCCCTCTTTTTCATCGTCAGCGGTAACACCGGTGTTTGCTGTTGTGACTGGAGTTGATCCCGCTGCGGGGCTTGACGTCGCTGATCCGTCTGTCGCAGGTGTTGAACTGACTGTCTCCGGTGAGTCCGTCGACGCTGATGAGGCCTCTTCTGTCGTCGTTGATCCGTCCTTGGGAGTGGTTCCGGGGGATGCAGGAGTTGCCCCGGGTACAGGGGTCGCTGCCGCTGCGATGGCCGCAGCAACCGTGGAATCCGATCGAAACTTCAAATGAATTCCGAGGCTGGGCAGGTAGACCTCCGGCGGTGGCTCATCGGGAGTCGCCCATTCATAAGACATCCAATTCGGGGCAAAGAGCAGATCGCCGCCGTTGTAGACGAACTCGTAAAGTTGTTGCTGCTCCTTTTCATTGGGATATCGATCCGGAGCGATAAGAATCAAGGTCGCCGACTGAGCCGGCACAACTTTCACGGCTTCGCGCGTGACCTGGGGGAACAGCTGACTTAGCGTCCGGTAAAGCCCGAGCTTTCCATCCACGGTCGTGCTGTAGCTGTCAGCCGCAGATCCGTCTTCTCCGGGAAGCCACCAGAACTGCAGCAGCACCAGCAGAGCAGCGGCGAGTCCCCAAAATGTGTCAGACTGCAGCAGTCGGCGTTTCTTCTTCATGGAAGGCTCCCCGAAAATCCGCAAGACATTGTTCAAACATCTCGGCCGTCGGATTTCGACGGCCAAAATACACATATTCAAAATGAGTTGCCGTCGTCAAAAATGCGTTTCGTTTTTCATGACGACGCCAGACAGATCGCAGATAGTCTCTGTTGGTAAGACCTTTTCGATATCGAATCAATCCGGCCCGCTCGATCCAGCTCATGCTGCCCAACAGTAATTCACGAATCGCCGCGCGGTGATCACCGGCTGCAGCAAGGTTGATCGCTCTTGATTCATAAGTCGAAGCAGCCAGTTCTCCGGGCGGAGTGACGACGTCAGAAAGCACATCCGAGAGATCACTCAGCAGGCTCTCTCGTTTTTGTTTCTTCGCGTCAATCGATTTGACCACCATCGCGATGATGACAATCAGAATGGCGATGATCGCGACAATGGCGAGTGTTGTCAGCAGATCCGTAATCCCAAGAAACCCAAAGCTGCTGCTTGATGAATTCTTTGCCGGTGGCGGACGAGTGGTTCCTTGGGGCGACCTTAGTCCGCTGAACAACCATTCAAAGAAATCACCAATGGCGCTGAAGACATCGCCTAATCGTTCCCCGGCCCATTCCAGTGCGGTGCCTAGAAAACCTTTATCGATATCTACTTCAGGGAGCTGTTCGAGAACTCGTCGACGGACAGAACGAAACTCGTTTCCTCCCATGACTTGATCACCGATCTGATCGATCGCATCGTCCGTCAGCAGGCTGCCTTCCTGAATCGGCGAAACGGGAACCGCAGCATCGGCTATGCCACTATTTTGGAGCATCAGCAAAGTCAGCAGGATGAAGAGCAGGAACCTGATCATGCCAGTTCCTCCAAACGAGCAGCCTCGGCACGATACTGTAACTGCAGATCCCAGCATTCGTTTCGAATACGTTGGTCCAGATAGCAGAAGAACCAGGCCAGACGGATCACAGGATAAGGAAGCCAAAGGGCGAGTTGGATCGTCGTGAGGAAGGCGGGATCATCATGGGTCAGCCCCAGGAACACATCGCGACCATCTCGACTGGCCTCAAACATGATGGCAAAAAAGATCGGGCGATTGAAAACCATCGTGGCCGCAACATCGATCAGAACAAACAGGCCGAATGACAGGAAAGACCAATAGAACAGCAAGCCAAGGACTCGGCCAAGGCTGCGTCCGTAGCCGCCTCCACCGGAAAGCCAGCTCAGCCTTGCTGTCACGCCGTTAAGTTTTGACTGCTCCAGAAACAAGACTTCCGGCATATGGCCCGCGTAGGCTGTGACGAAAACGGACGGCACAATCAGACAGAACCCGGAGATGAATTGAAAGAAGCGGGTAACAAACGACAGTAGTAACCAGCTCCAGAATCGATGTCGCCATGCTTTGACGGCAGCACGCACGGAAATCGGCACCCCGAAAACCTGAGGCCCCATACACGCGACAAGCAATGCGTTGAAGATGGCACTGAAGAACATAAAGATCATCAGTGATGGAATAAGCATATCGGTCGTCTGGGAGACCGTCAGCCAGACCAACGCACAGGACGGGATGGCGCAGATGAGCCACAGACGTGTGATCGGCCCGGCGAACTCTCGTGAGAAGACGAAAGCGAGGTCCATGCATCCGCCGAATGTTCGTCGTTCCACCGAGACGATGCATTCTTCAACCTTCATGGGTGATTCTCTCCCGCCCGGACATGGTCAGGTAAACCGCGACCAGGAGCCAGAGCATCGAACCCACGACGTATTTGATCGACGATGCGATCGGCAACGGCGAAAAATATCCTTCCAGCATTGCCGCGACGAACAGCATGCCGCCCGCGCCCAATGCTAACTGCAGAGCTTCAACGCCATGAAACTTCAACGAATCACCGCGCGTGCGCTGCCCCGGCATCAGAATACCCTGTGCCAGAATCAATCCACCAGCACCCGCAATGACGATGGCTGTCAGTTCGAACGATCCATGGGAGATGATAAAGCTAAAGAAGTTATCCGCCGTTGGATTACCTTTTGCGAGGATCGCTCCCTTCAGGATTCCGATAATGATGCCGTTCGAGATCAGGACATAACAGGTCCCAATGCCGACCAGAACACCCATTGCAAAAGCCTGAAAGGCGATGCTGGTG
>CAIJTV010000349.1:0-2419 GCA_903823635.1 uncultured Planctomycetaceae bacterium | reverse complement strand
GCGCGACGCTTCGATCTTTGACCATTCGATGCGAGCCGCACCCGTGTCAGTCTTCGTCACCTTCACATCGAACAGTTTCGACGCGCGAGTGTTCTGACCCAGCAGTCTTCCGATCTCACGCTCGACTGTCATCGGTTCGCGTTTCTGCTTCTCGCAACGCGCCTTCATGCGAGTCAGGCCATCGACGATCTTCTTTTCAAATCGCTGCGTGATCCCTTCTTCCTTCTTTGATCGTTCACGACTGCGACACAGGATGAAACGTTCGGGCGATCCGGAAGATGTCTCTGGTGTAACGTTTTGTATGCAGGCAGAATCACTGGAAGGCATCGTCACAAACTTCACTTCCAGACCATCCCGGATGCTGTGCCAGTCGTCTTTCAGGATGTCCTGTTCAAATTTCTTCAGCATCGACTTCGGAGTGCCGATGATATAGCGTCGGCCACCATCACGAAGGAACTCGATATTGTCTTCACTGACCATCCCACGGTCCATCACCCAGATGCGATTGCTCTTTCCATAGCGAGCTTCCATCATCTCCACGATGTGTTCCACAGTGCTGACATCCGCCGTGTTACCCGCGAAGACTTCATAGCCCAGAGGGATGCCGCACTTTGAAACAACCAGTGCAATACAGACTTGTTTGCAGTCACTTCGCTGATCTCGTGAGTAGCCTCGCTGAGCCAGCGGGAAGTCGGCGCGACCTTCAAAGAAGGTGCTGGTGACGTCATACATCAGCAGGTCATATTCCAGATCAAACAGTTCGCCCATGCGATTCTTCAGAGGAACTTCGAGTGCCTCTTTGTGCGGCAGCAGCTTGTCGAGACATCGATACAGACGATTGTCATCGACCTGGTCTTCGCTCACACCGAGCAGATCAGGCATTGATGTTTTCGGATACCACTGCTCAGAGACATAGAGCTCACTGGAAGGCTCAAGCAGTCTCGCGACGATGAGGATGAGTGATGTGACATCCCACGGGACGGTTTCTTTGCCCTCTTCCATCACGTTCTGTAAAAACGTGTCGAGCTGCAATGTTCGGATCAAATGCAGGGCCATCCATGGTCCACCAAACTGACGCAGATTCTCGACGCGGACTCCGGCAGCATTGATTTCCACCCAGCGAGGTTGCGGCGTCGGGTCATCGTCGAATTCAAACTGCAGTTGATGATTGAGCGGCTGCTGGCGGCCGTGCTGGTTATCCTGCGCAGCAGCCTGCTTCGCTTCTTCGGCAGCGCGAAGTATTCCGAGCCGTCCGGCTTCATCAAGCTTGCCGAGCCAGGCGACCACTCGCTGCCGCGGCCCGGTCGCCGTTCGATACGATTCGACGAGCGCCCAGTACGCTGTGCGCTGACCATTTTAATTCTTGAAGTACTGGCGAATAAACATAGCCGAGCATGCTATCGCGTCATTCTCGGCCCGCCAGAGCGTTTCTTCTCACTACATCGCGTCTAGAACCAATCACCAACGACTTACGAAAAGCCCTCGAAGAAAATGCAGGCAGAAATTTTCCCGTCGCCCAATTTTCTTTCCAGTTGGGGAAGTTGGGCTAGGCTTGCGTGGAAGCAGCCGGTGGTATCTCCTTCCTGAATCTCGCCAGTGTAGTCGCTGAGGACTTTGGAGGGTTTCGACCAGAGATGGCCTTCCATGGCTTTGACATGGCTGCTGATGTGATGGGGCAGGTAGATGTCGTCGTCTTCCCAAACCACCAGAACTTGACCCCGCGCGAATCCGGCCAGAGCATCGAACTTCTCCGGCAGCGATCGGAAGCGGCGTTGGATGCTACTGACTTGCCAGCCGTCACCGGTTTGATTCTGCAGTTCGCCAGCGTCGTCGAGCACGATGAGTTCGCGTCGATCGGCCGGATAGTCCTGGGCCAGAAAACAGGCGATGGAGTTCTCGAGCAGCTTTGGCCGCCGACACGTGGGACACAGACAACTCACAAATGGCAGTTGACTCAACATGCGACACCACCGGTTTCTGGTTCCATTTCCCGAGCGGACATCCGCTGGATCGCCACGACGCCTTTCCCGCCAGGAAGCAACCAGACATACACTACACCGATCGTCGTTTTGCTGATCGCAGAACGTGCAGATCTACCGAAGTCGTTGGAGTTCTGGAGCGTCGACCTTCTGCAGTCCGTCCGCCACGTGTGCGGCGAGGAATTTCGTTAAGTTCGCTGCCATCCTTATCCAGCTGGGCAGTGGGTGCTTGTCGCAGATCCCACGTGATGAAACTCTAGTTGGAGACGTCACGGGATCCGGAGCCAGAGCATTAAACTATTCCGTAGTGAGCCTGCCCAGATCGCCCTCGCGCTTGACAATAAGCTGCTCCGGTCACATCGACCTCGGTAGCGAAGAATTCATTGCAAACGGGCTTTGGGGCCATCAAGTTGCCGCATGTAGAACAGGAATACCCGCAT
>CAIJTV010000348.1:0-9958 GCA_903823635.1 uncultured Planctomycetaceae bacterium | reverse complement strand
CGCTTCAATCTTCAGCTCCGCTGCGTACTCATCGCCAATCGCCAGCCAGAATGCACCGACAGGACTTAGGACTCGATGAATCTGAGCCATCCATGCCTTTGACCACTCGATGTACTTTTCGCTGTCGAGTCGATCGTCATACTCGTCGTATTCGTAACCGATGTTGAACGGCGGATCTGCGAAAGCCAGATGCACGCAGCCATCCGGGATCTGAGACAGGGTCTGAACGCAATCGCCCTGATGGATTTTTCCCAGCCACTCTTCCGGAATCGGGACAGTTGCTTCGGGAGTGGGAACGGATTTTTTCCGTGGGGAAGCCATGAAACAATCATTCTATAGACAGATAAGATCGGCGAAACAATCGCATATTCGCGAGAAGCAGTGCTCGCGCAGCCCTGTCCCCGGGTGGTCAACTGCCCTGGATGGCATATCATGCACCGAGAAGGGAGGATTGCGATTCAACCGGTCAGTATTCGCATGATATCTCGCTTTTGCCTCAATCCAAGTCAGTGTCTTCGGAGTCGATTTTCATGGGTTACCGCAACCTTCAGGAATGTGTACGTGATCTGGAACGTCACGGACAACTCATTCGCCTGAAGTGTGAAGTCAGCGCGAATCTGGAAGCGGCTGAGATTCATCGCCGAGTCTGTGAACGCGGTGGCCCGGCGATTCTGTTTGAGAACGTCGCGGGTTGTCGCTTTCCGATGGTCAGTAATCTATTCGGGACAATCGAACGTGCGAGGTTTATTTTTCGCGATGCCATGAAAGGCGTGGAGACGCTTGTTCAACTCAAAAAGGATCCAGCCTGGCTGCTCAAGCATCCGGAGCACATTCCCGCAGCCCTGCGAACATTGATCTCCATGCGCTGCGCGACTCGCAGCACTGGTCCGGTGATGGAATGCCGGACGACTCTTCAGGAGTTGCCTCAACTGAAATGCTGGCCGAAAGATGGCGGAGCTTTCGTGACCTTGCCGGAAGTGTATTCTGAACATCCGGATCGTCCTGGCTACATCCATTCCAATCTGGGGATGTATCGAGTTCAGATCAGTGGCAATGAATATCAACCCAACAAAGAAGTCGGGCTGCATTATCAGATTCATCGCAGCATCGGGTTTCATCATGCTGCGGCCATCGCCAAAGGAAAGCCTCTGCGAGTCAACATTCTTGTTGGTGGCCCGCCATCAATGGCCGTGGCCGCCGTGATGCCGCTGCCCGATGGCATCCCTGAAGTCGCCTTTGCCGGCGCGCTGTCTCGTCATGCTGTGCGAATGGTGCGTCAGGGAGCCAACCCCATGATCTGTGCAGAAGCAGATTTCTGCATCAGCGGTACGATCGATCCGGATCGTCGTTTGCCCGAGGGACCTTTTGGCGACCATCTTGGCTACTATAGCCTGACACACGATTTTCCCGTTGTGAATGTCGACGCAGTGTATCATCGCAAAGATGCTATTTGGCCATTTACGGTGGTTGGTCGTCCGCCGCAGGAAGACACAATCTTTGGGGCGTTGATTCATGATCTCACGGGCCCAGCGATTCCAGCCGTGTTGCCCGGTGTTCATGCTGTGCACGCCGTCGACGCCGCCGGAGTTCATCCGTTGCTTCTGGCGATCGGCAGCGAACGATACGTGCCGTATGCTTCAGAACGACAGCCTCAGGAATTGTTGACGAATGCCAATGCGATCCTTGGGCAGGGACAATTGTCGCTCGCTAAGTATCTGCTGATCGTCGCGAAGGAAGATAATCCGAAACTGGACATTCACGACATCGGAGAGTTCCTGCAGCATCTTCTGCAGCGAGTCGACTGGACTCGCGACCTGCATTTTCAGACGCGAACAACCATCGATACTCTGGACTACACCGGCAGCGGATTCAACGCTGGCTCAAAGCTGGTCATCGCGGCCGCAGGCAATGCCAAACGAACGCTGGCGACAAACATTTCTTCCGACCTTAAGTTGCCGGATGGCTTTTCGAAACCTCATGTCTGTTTGCCCGGGATCATGGCCATTCAGGGACCAAAACATAACGGAAAGCCGTACGAGGATGATGGCCACGTCGAGCGGTTCTGTAAGGAACTCTCCGAGGCCCATACTTCGACTCTTGACGGCTGGCCATTAATCGTCGTTGTGGATGACAGCGAGTTCTGTGCGAACACGCTGAATAATTTTCTGTGGATGACGTTTACGCGAAGCAATCCTGCGTCAGACGTTTACGGAATCCACTCATTCACGGAAGCGAAGCATTGGGGCTGTCGCAGCTCGCTGGTCATCGATGCCCGAGTGAAACCGCATATGGCTCCGCCTTTGGAAACGGACCCCGAGATTACTCGGCGAGTCGCCAAATTGGCGGCTCCTGGCGGACCTTTGCACGGGCTGATTTAGAGTCGCAAGCGATCCCGGCCTTGAAGGTTTTGAAGTTGCGAGTTTGCGTCCATCCCAACCCGAAACGTAAGTGAGGGATTGCGGTTTCGCGTTTGACCGGTTTCTCAGTAAATGCCTGGCAGACGCGTTCTGAAATTGCGCGTTTTCGTTAGGGCTGGAAGCCCGGCACATCCTCTGCCGGTGGCGTGAGCCACCGGACTGGAAAAGACACAGCGATTCAGGCCTGAAGGGCCGAAACATGCGCCCTTGTGTCGACCCTCCGGGCCTGAAAAAACGCAACTTCAAAAGTTGAAAGGCCGGGCTACCATCAAGTGCCGCTCTGCGGCAAACCGCCCTTCACTGATCCGTACGACCGTTGCAGCCCTGCCTTGTCGAATATTCCTCATAGTCATCGCTAAGCATCGAGTGTGGTGTTGGCTTAAGGCAACACGTCCCCCGGGTTCTCCTGATCGGCACGGTCCCCCAATTCGTGGTGTACGTTTCCATCGAGGTTGACTGCGCTGATATTGCGTCCAGAGTTCTTGTTAGAACTCTGCAGCGACCTCGCTGGGGTAATCCGGGATGTCGTTACGAGATTTCATCCGCCAGACCAAAATGCTGATCGAGCATGGTCTGTACGTGACGCGGGGAACAGCGAATGGGGGCGTCTATGAACGCCCACTGGAAGCTGCGCGGCTCGAAGAACGCATTCTGTTCAGCGCTTCTGCGATGGCTCCGGTTGCAGCCGCGAGCTTGCTGATGCCGGAGATGCATTGACGTCGGCCTTGGTGTCGATCGGCGATGGTGCGACAATCCAGACAGACCAGGGAGGGCTCACGGACCAGCAGTTTCTTGATCTTGTGGCCGACACATTGTTGCCGGGGCCGTCATTATCTCCAGGAGCTCAGGGTGGCGACTCGCCGACGGTTGATGATCCCGCCACGGTCGATGACGCTGCGACGAATACTCAGAACTCCATAGTGAGTCTGACTCAGGATTCAAAAACCGAACTGGTTTTTGTGGATACGGGGATCGCGGATTACGAAGCCATCGTCAACGACATACGTTCGTCAGCCAGGCAAACGCGTGCCGTTCAGGTCGTCCTGCTGGATGCCACTCAGGACGGGTTGAAGCAAATCAGCCTCTACATGTCCGGCGTCACGCAAACCGTCGATACGGTGCATTTCATCACTCAAGGTACAGATCGAGCCCTGACGCTGGGTTCGACATGGATCGACGTGAACTCGCTGGCGTCAAACCAGAACGAGTTTGAACAATGGCGAGATGTCTTGTCACCGGATGCGGACCTGGTGTTCTACGGTTCTGACCTTCAGGATTCGGTCGATGGTCAGCGATTGCTGACAGAATTGAGCAGTCTCACCCGGAGTCATGTGTCGGTCAGTGGAAATCCGAGCGACTTCTCAGATCCTGATCTGAGTACCGCTTCCAATGCTTTGAATGCCAGAAATGTGATTCTGGTTGACCGTAACCTTGATGACAGTGATCTTCTTATTGATGCGGCTCGGTCCGGTTCCGTCGTCTTCGCGTATGATGGGACGTCTGAATCTGCTTTGAGCGTCCTCGATCGAGTTGCTCAGTGGGCTCAACAAAACCAAACAGAGATCCAGTCACTTTCGATTCTGTCGCATGGTACTTCGGGCGGATTCGAGCTTGGTAATCAGTGGATTACAACATCATCTCTTATCAGCACAGCGGATGACTGGAAGCAGATCTCCCAATACTTCGTTGAGGATGCCGACATCTACATCCTGGGCTGTAACGTTGGCGCCGAAATTCGCCAGGGTCAGCAACTGGTTGATCAGCTGGCTATTCTGACAAGGACCGACGTTTTTGCCTCAAGCGATATCACCGGCGTAGGCGGCGACTGGCTGCTGGAGCTTGGTTCTGCCGGGAATCCGGCCCCGGAGAATGCTGTCCTTGCGAACGTCTTCAATGTGGATCAACTCAAGTCCGCGAATGTCAGCCTGGCTTGGTACAACGCCAACTGGAATTATCGTCAGACTGTGACTATCAATGAATCGATGGTGACCGGGACCTCGAACCTGAGCAACTTCGCGGTTCTCGTCAGCGTTACAGACCCCGGGCTGAAGACGACAGCCAACGGAGGAAATGTGGGACAGGCCGACGGTGGCGATTTTGTCTTCACATCCTCAGACGGGACGACAAAACTGGATTACCAGATCGAAAGCTATGATGCCACCACGGGGACTTTGTTGGCCTGGGTTGAAGTCCCGACACTCAGTCACAATGTCAATACATCTCTGTACCTTTACTACGGAAATGCAGCCGCTGCCAACCAGTGGAACGCTGCAGGCACGTGGGAAACAAACTACAAGGGAGTCTGGCACCTGGGCTCCGATTATCTGGACAGTACTGCTACAAGAAACGACGGCACCAATTCCGGTAGTACAAATTTTGCCACCGCGAAAATTGGTTCCGGAGATAACTTCGATGGCATCAGCGATTATGTCTCTACGACCAGCAGCGAAGCGAAGACTGCTGATGATTTCACGATTTCCCTGTGGTTCAACGCCGATGCCACGGACTATGCTCACCATCTGATCTGGCAGGGGGAAACAGGCGGAAACGGATTTGGGGATCCAGGGTTCGGCGGACATCCTGAGATGAATATTTCCTTAGGAAGCGTAAATACGGCCGGTACCACATTCTCGAATAACCTATCCTTTTTTCTCGGGAGGGACGCAGCAGATTCAAACGCGATAAATATCTCAACCGCGTTTACAGATACCGCTGGCTGGCATCACGTCGTGGTTATCGTCAGTAACATGAGCACTTCGCCAACCGCCACGATGTACCTCGACGGATCAAGCCTGGGTACAGACACTGGGACAACGACTGAGACCAGTCGAACGTCCTGGAATACCGACATGAGATTTGGGCGGCCAGGAGCCGCAGAACGCTATTACGACGGTGGCCTCGATGAGGTAAGGCTTGCGACCACCACTCGCACCGCCGATTGGGTGCTAACGGAATACAACAACCAAAACAATCCAGGCACATACGTCACGCTGACCTCTGAAGAAGGTGCCCCGCTAATCACCAGCAACGGCGGCGGGGCGACCGCTTCCGTCTCCGTCTCCGAAAATTCAACGGCCGTCACGACAGTGACCGCCGCCGATCCTGGTGCACCTCCGCAGACACTGGTCTACTCAATCAGTGGTGGTATGGATGCCGCGAAATTCACAATTGACTCTGGTACAGGCTTGCTGACATTTGGCTCAGCTCCGGATTACGAATCTCCGACGGATTCCGGGGCGAATAATGTTTACGAAGTGATTGTGCAGGTGTCCGATGGAACGCTGACGGACGCTCAATTCATTGCGGTGACGGTCACGAACGTCAACGAAAATCCTATCGCAGTCGCTGATAGTTACAGCGGGTTCTACCAAGGTGATACCAGTGCATCGGGCGCGCCGGGTGTTCTGATCAATGATAGTGATCCGGATGGAGATGTACTCACCGTCTCGCTTGTCAGTGGCCCTGCGTACGCGACGACATTTACGCTGAACGCTGACGGATCGTTCACGTATCTTCACGACGGCTCAGAGAACTTTTCAGACAGTTTTGTGTACAGCGTGAGCGACGGTCTGGGCGGCACAGCCACCGCAACGGTCTCCATTGTCATCACGCCGGTCAACGATGATCCGGTTCTGATCGACGGTGGTACCGAGTCACTCAGCGAGGGCGGCACGACGACTCCGTTTCTCGGTGTCGGCACAGTCACAGACCCCGACAGTCCTGACTTTGATGGCGGAGAATTACTCGCAACGATCACAAGTGGCATTGAATCGGGAGATGTGCTGGCTCTTGCCAATGTTGGCGGCGTAACGACATCGGGAACGGATGTGTTGGTGGGTGGAATTACGGTTGGCACGGTGTTCGGCGGAGCGGCCGGAGTCCCGCTGACAATTACTTTCAATTCCGATGCCACGCTGGCTCGAGTTCAATCCGTTTACGAGTCGGTCGCGCTGACTTCGAACGTCGATGTCCCGGTGTTAGGCATTCGAACGATCTCGGTGACATTGACTGACGGAGACGGCGGCACCAGCAACACCGCAACAGGAATCGTTGATTTTGACACCGCGATTAATGATACACCGGTCGTCACGCCTTCAGCACCGCTGATTGTTCTCGAAGACACCTCCGGAGTTATCAGCCTTTTCGTGACCGATCCCGACGCAGGATCAGGGAGCCTGAAGGTCACTTTGAATCTCAGCAATGCTTCCGGAACAATCACGCTGGGATCGACAACAGGCTTATCGTTCAGTATTGGCGACGGCACGTTGGACACGTCGATGTCCTTCACGGGGACTTTGACCGATCTGAATAACGCTCTGGCTTCGATCACTTATGCGCCCACGACAGGATTCAATGGAGCGGATGCTCTTCAGTATGCGATCGACGATCAGGGTAACTCAGGAAGCGGCGGAGCGCAGACGGCGAATGGTAATGTCTCCCTGACCGTGGATTCTGAAAATGATGCCCCTGCACTGTCCGGAGCGAATAATCTCACGGCCATCGACGAAGACAATGTCTTCAACAACGGAACATTGATCTCAGATCTGATCACTGGCCACGTGACAGACCCTGATCCCGGCACTTCGTATGGAATCGCTGTTACGGCAGTGAACAATTCGAATGGGGCCTGGCAGTATACGATCGACAACGGATCAAACTGGCTCAGCTTTGGGGGCGTCTCCGCGTCGACCGCGCGATTGCTGACCGCTGACGCAATGACGCGGGTTCGTTTTGTTCCGAACGCCAACTACAACGGAACTATCAACAACGGAATTACGTTTGCCGCGTGGGACGGCACTAGCGGTGTGGCCGGCAGCACGGCGAATATTGCTCCGACGACTTATCAAGATCAATTCAACACAAACTCTTATTCGAATAACAACGGAACAGGCAACTGGACGGGATCCTGGGTTGAAACCGACAACAATGGCGGTGGTGCGTCCAACGGGCTGATTCGCATCAACAGTGGCGTTCTGGAAGTCAAATCTGACCGCAACAACGACAATGTGTATCGTGAGGTAGATCTAAGTTCCGCGACGTCGGCAAGTGTTTCGTTTTCCTATCAAAATTCGATTGGCGGCGGTGCCGGAGATGTCGTTCGATTTCAGGTTTCGAGCAACGGTGGTGCCTCGTATACCGATCTGGCGACGTTTGATTCCGGAACAAATACGGGCTCAGGAGATCTGAGTTTTGACATCGCTAGTTACATCAGCAGTAACACTCGGGTTCGCATGATCGTCACGAGTACCGACCAGACCAGAATGGTCGCGTTTGATAACATTCAGATTGCGGCAACGTCCTTGACCGGCGGTACAACGGCGTTCAGCACTGCAACAGCCAGTAGTTCGCTGATTGTAAATTCTGTCAATGACGAGCAGGTCTTTGTCGCGGGCCCGGGACAGAACTTTGCGGAAGGTTCCACAGGCGACGTTGTCACCACGGACACACTGCTCACGACTGATGTTGATAATTCCAACAACGAGTTGGTCTATACTCTTAGCATTCTGCCGGCCCAGGGCGTGCTGAAGCTTAACGGGATCACGCTCGGTTCCGGCGATACATTTACGCAGACTCAGGTCAATGCCGGGCAATTGACATACGATCACGACGGAACAGAGGGAGCGACCGATAGCTTTTCCTTCTCAGTCGATGACGGCCTGGGAACAGACACCGGAGTTCTCGTTAATTTTCAAATCAACGGCATTAACGATAATAGCCCGGTGATCACCAGCAATGGGGCTGGCCCAGCGACAGGGATCAGCGTGTCGGAAAACTCCACCGCGGTCACAATAGTTCAGGCTACGGACACCGATCTGCCTGCGGAGACGATCACTTACAGCATCGTGAGTGATGTAGATTCACCGGACGCCGCCAGGTTTGTGATTGACAGTGCCACAGGTGTTCTGAAATTTACTGCTAATCCCGACTTTGAATCTCCGACGGACTCCAACGGCGACAATGTCTATGTGGTGAAAGTACAGGCCTCAGACGGTACGAACACGGACACGCAGTTGATCTCCGTCACGGTCACGGATGTGACTTCCCTGTTCGAGGTCACGACGATATCGGACCTTGACGACAGCGGGCTGGGAGCCAGCTACACGATCGAACAACTGCATGCCGCCGGAGGTGGTGCCGACGGTAAAATCTCACTGCGTGAAGCCATCGTTGCGGCTAACTCAACCGTCGGACTCGATACGATAACATTCAGCATTGCCGGATCTGGTCCGCACTCGATTTCACTGGCATCCGCTCTGCCCGAGATTACTCAGGCCATCGTTATTGACGGCTGGTCAGAACCGGACTTCGCCGACACACCGGTGATTCAGCTCGATGGTTCCGCGGCTCCTGCGGGTGCTGATGGACTTTGGATCAGCAGTGGCGGTTCGACGGTTCGAGGATTGATCATCAGCGGCTTCAATGATCGAGGAATCTCCCTGACGGGCGGCGGCGGTAACACCATTGTCGGCAACTGGATCGGTGTGAATGCTGACGGAACGACGGCGAATGGCAACGGTAACGGGATCTTTATTTCGTCGACGGGTAACCTGATTGGCGGTACGACGACGGCGACACGCAACGTGATCTCCGGGAACACAGTAGGAAATATCGCGATCTCGGGCGCCTCGGCGGTCAGCAATGTGATCTCCGGAAACTACATCGGAACGTCAGCCGATGGAATGGCGTCGATTGCATCCGCTGGAAATGGAATCACCCTGTCTGGAGGTGCGATAGGCAATCAGGTCGGTGGTACAGGTGCTGCCGGAAACGTGATTGCAGGCTTCGGTAACATCGGAATTGAACTGACGTTCGGCTCTCATGGTAACGCCATTCAAGGCAACCTGCTGGGAGTCAATGCGACGGCATCAGGAGTACTGACTTCAGGAGCCGTCGGCATCACACTCAACGGTGTCAGCAACACACTGATTGGTGGAACCGCGGCTGATGAGGGGAACACATTTGGTGGCTTTGACAACACGGCCATCTGGATCCTGGGCGGTGGAACCAGCATATCGGTTCAAGGGAACTTTTTTGGCACCGATGCGACTCAGACCGCGTCCTATGCCAACGGCGCGGCGATTGACATTTGGAATGCCACCTCTTCAACGATTGGCGGAACAGTTGCCGGGGCGGGAAACATCATCGCTCACAGCACCGGCAGCGCAATCAAGGTTCTATCGCCGTCAACAGGGATTTCGATCCTTGGAAATTCGCTCTATTCCAACTCCGGCATTGGCATCGATCTTACGGCAGATGGCGTCACAGTAAACGACGCGGATGACAGCGACACAGGAGCTAACCGCCTCAGCAACTTTCCTGTCATTACGATGGCGGCTCGTAGTGGAGCCACCGTTCGAGTCGAAGGAACATTGCAGGCAGAAGCTTCCACAGCCTATCGAATTGAGATCTTTGTGAACTCGATTGGCCAGGAACACTCCTCTGGCTACGGAGCCGGGCAGCGTTATCTGGGCTTTGTCACAGTAACGACCGATGCCGCCGGAAGTGCGTCGTTCAGCAAAGATATCACCGCCGCAGTTCTT